>JBILYW010000277.1:0-5173 GCA_044377555.1 Pseudomonas sp. | reverse complement strand
CCCCAGGCATGCAGCTGTTGAATCACGCCACGGACCAGTACTTCTGGGGCCGAAGCGCCCGCTGTGATACCAATGCTCTGCACGCCGTCGAACCAGTTTTTTTGCAAGTCTTCGGCACCGTCGATCAGGTAGGCCGGGGTCTGCATGCGCTCCGCCAGCTCGCGCAAGCGATTGGAGTTGGAGCTGTTCGGGCTGCCCACCACCAATACCACATCGCACTCATCGGCCAGCTGCTTGACCGCGTCCTGACGGTTTTGCGTTGCGTAGCAGATGTCGTCCTTGCGTGGCCCGCCAATAGCCGGGAAACGCGTACGCAGGGCGTCGATCACACGACTGGTATCGTCCATCGACAAGGTGGTCTGGGTCACAAACGCCAGCTTTTCCGGGTCCTTGACCTGCAGATTGGCGACGTCCTTTTCATCTTCGACCAGATAAATAGCGCCGCCATTGCTGGCGTCGTACTGGCCCATGGTGCCTTCTACTTCAGGGTGACCGGCGTGGCCGATCAGGATGCACTCACGACCGTCACGGCTGTAACGCGCCACTTCGATATGCACCTTGGTTACCAATGGGCAGGTCGCATCAAACACTTTAAGGCCACGGCCTGCAGCTTCAGTGCGTACAGCCTGGGAAACACCGTGGGCGCTGAAAATCACGATTACGTCGTCCGGCACCTGATCCAGCTCTTCGACAAAGATCGCGCCACGGGAGCGCAGGTCTTCAACGACAAATTTGTTGTGCACCACTTCGTGGCGAACATAGATAGGCGGACCGAATACTTCCAGAGCGCGATTAACGATTTCAATCGCGCGGTCCACCCCAGCGCAGAAGCCACGGGGGTTGGCGAGTTTAATATGCATGCTGGGCCTCGTGGGACGCGCAAAAAAATAATGCCTGTCAGGCCCGGCCGGAGCCGGGCACTGGATTACAGCGCTTTAACGTCTTTGATTTCCACGTCGAAGGTCAGGGTCTTGCCTGCCAGCGGGTGGTTGAAATCGATTGTCACTTGCTCGTCGTCAAAAACCTTGACTACACCCGGCAGCTCGGTGTTGGCCGCATCATTGAAGATCACGAGCAAACCTTGCGACAACTCCATGTCCTTGAACTGCGAACGCGGAATGATTTGCACGTTTTGCGGGTTAGGCTGGCCGAACGCGTTTTCTGGAAGAATCTCCAGGGTGCGCTTGTCACCCGCCTTGAAACCGAACAATGCCGCTTCAAAACCTGGCAGCAGGCTGCCATCGCCAACCTTGAAGGTGGCCGGGGATTTGTCGAAGGTGCTGTCAACAGTGTCGCCATTCTCAAGTCGCAAAGCGAAATGCAGGGTGACCTGGGTGTTCTGACCAATACGCTGCTCAGTCATGAGCGGGCTCTCCAGTCTTTTTACTTTTAAACATATCCAACGCCAGCATCACGGCACCTACGCAAATCGCACTGTCGGCGAAGTTGAATGCAGGGAAGTACCAACGATTTTGCCAATGCACCAGAATGAAATCGACTACATGGCCGTAGGCAATGCGGTCATACAGGTTACCCAGCGCGCCACCCAGGATCAGGGCAAGTGCGATGGCCAGCCAGGTGTCATTACGCCCAAGACGCTTGAGCCAGACCACCAGCACCCCACTGACCACCACGGCAATCAGCGCAAACAGCCAACGCTGCCAGCCAGCGCTGTCAGCCAAAAAGCTGAAGGCCGCGCCGGTGTTGTAAGCCAAGGTCCAGCTGAAGAAATCAGGGATCACCACAATCTGCTGGTACATCTGCAGGGCGTTATCGAAATAGACCTTGCTGGTCAGGTCAATGACCAGAACCAGCAAGGTCAGCCAGAGCCAGCCCAGGCGCCCGAAGCGCCCGGCAGTGCTGGTGTTAGGCATAGTGACGTACCTCGCCGGCGCCGCTGATGTTGTCAACGCAACGACCGCAGATTTCCGGATGCTCCGGGTTAACCCCTACGTCTTCACGGCAGTGCCAGCAACGGGCGCACTTGGCGTGGGCCGACTTGACCACTTTGAGTTTCAGACCTGGCACCTCGGTAACCACGGCATCCGCTGGCGCTTGTACAAACGGCGCAACGCTGGCGGTGGAAGTGATCAGCACGAAACGCAGTTCGTTGCTCAGCTTGGACAGGTCGCCAGCCAGCTCTTCTTCGGCGAACAGGGTGACTTCAGCCTGCAAGTTGCCGCCAATGGCCTTGGCTGCGCGCAGGTTTTCCATCTCCTTGTTGACCGCAACCTTGACCGCCATGATCCGTTCCCAGTAGGCACGGTCCATCTCGGTGCCTTGCGGCATCTCGGTCAGGCCTTCATACCAGGTGTTGAGCATCACCGATTCGTTGCGCTCGCCCGGCAGGTATTGCCACAGTTCGTCAGCGGTGAACGACAGGATCGGAGCGATCCAGCGCACCAGCGCTTCGGAGATGTGGAACAGCGCGGTCTGGCACGAACGACGGGCCTTGCTGTTGGCGCCGGTGGTGTACTGGCGGTCCTTGATGATATCGAGGTAGAAACCACCCAGCTCCTGCACACAGAAGTTGTGCACTTTGGAGTAGACGTTCCAGAAGCGGTATTCACCGTAATGCAGCTCCAGCTCGCGTTGCAGCAGCAAAGCGCGGTCCACGGCCCAACGGTCCAGTGCCAGCATTTCTTCGGCAGGCAGGATGTCGGTGGCCGGGTTGAAGCCGGTCAGGTTCGACAGCAGGAAACGTGCGGTGTTACGGATACGCCGGTAGGCGTCCGCACTGCGTTGCAGGATCTGGTCGGAAACTGCGATTTCGCCCGAGTAGTCAGTGGATGCAACCCACAGACGCATGATGTCGGCGCCCAGTGTGTCGTTGACCTTTTGCGGTGCAATCACGTTGCCCAGGGACTTGGACATTTTGCGCCCGGCTTCATCCACGGTGAAACCGTGGGTCAGCAGTTCGCGGTACGGCGCGTGGTTGTCGATGGCGCAACCGGTCAGCAACGAGGAGTGGAACCAGCCACGGTGCTGGTCGGAGCCCTCGAGGTACAGGTCCGCACGCGGGCCGGTCTCGTGACCCATTGGGTGCGAACCGCGCAGGACGTGCCAGTGCGTGGTGCCCGAATCGAACCACACGTCCAGGGTGTCACTGATCTTGTCGTACAACGGTGCTTCGTCGCCCAACAGCTCGGCAGCGTCCATTTTGAACCAGGCTTCGATGCCTTCGACTTCAACGCGCTTGGCCACTTCTTCCATCATTTCGACGGTGCGCGGGTGCAGTTCGCCGCTTTCCTTGTGCAGGAAAAACGGGATCGGCACGCCCCAGTTACGTTGACGCGAGATGCACCAGTCCGGACGGTTGGCGATCATCGAGTGCAGACGTGCCTGGCCCCAGGCAGGAATGAACTGGGTGCTTTCGATAGCCTGAAGTGCACGGGTGCGCAGGGTATCGCCAGTCGTCGGCTGCTTGTCCATGCCGATAAACCACTGCGCGGTAGCGCGGTAGATCAGCGGAGTCTTGTGGCGCCAGCAGTGCATGTAGCTGTGGCTGATGGTTTCGGTGAACATCAGCGCACCGGCTTCAATCAGCTTGTCGATGATGTTCTGGTTGGCCTTCCAGATGAACTGGCCACCGAAGAACTCCAGCGACGGCACGTATACGCCGTTGCTTTGCACCGGATTGATGATGTCATCGTTGACCATGCCATAGGCTTTGCAGGTCACGAAGTCGTCCACGCCGTAAGCCGGGGCGGAGTGAACCACGCCGGTGCCAGCGCCCAGTTCAACGTACTCGGCCAGGTAAACTGGTGACAGACGGTCGTAGAACGGGTGACGGAAATTGATCAGCTCCAGAGCCGCACCAGTGGTGGTCGCGATGACCGAACCCTGAAGGTTGTAACGAACCAGACAGGACTCGACCAGCTCTTCAGCCAGAACCAGCAGCTTGTCGCCCACGTCGACCAGCGCGTAGGTGAATTCCGGATGCACGTTAAGTGCCTGGTTGGCCGGGATGGTCCACGGGGTGGTGGTCCAGATCACGATAGAAGCAGGCTTGCTCAGCGCTGCCAGGCCAAAGGCCTCTGCCAGCTTGGCATCATCTGCAACCGGGAACGCAACGTCGATGGCTGCGGACTTTTTGTCCTGGTACTCGACTTCCGCTTCAGCCAGGGCCGAACCGCAATCGAAACACCAGTTCACAGGCTTGAGGCCTTTGAACACGAAGCCGCCCTTGACGATTTCGGCCAAAGCACGGATTTCACCGGCTTCGTTTTTGAAGTCCATGGTCTTGTACGGATTGGCGAAGTCACCCAGCACGCCCAGACGGATGAACTCGGACTTCTGGCCCTCGATCTGCTCGGTGGCGTAGGCACGGCACAGCTCGCGGGTTTTGTCCGCAGGCAGGTTTTTACCGTGGGTCACTTCAACCTTGTGTTCGATGGGCAGCCCGTGGCAATCCCAACCCGGCACGTACGGCGCGTCAAAACCCGACAGGGTTTTGGAGCGGATGATCATGTCCTTCAGAATCTTGTTCAGCGCATGACCGATGTGGATCGTGCCGTTGGCATACGGAGGACCGTCGTGAAGTACGAACTTCGGACGATCCTTGCCAATCTCGCGCAACTTCCCGTACAGGCCAATGCTGTCCCAGCGCTGCAAAATTTGCGGTTCGCGCTGTGGCAGGCCGGCCTTCATTGGGAAGGCTGTGTCCGGAAGGTTTAGCGTGGCTTTGTAGTCGGTCATTTCAGGCTCTTTTTAAGCGGTTGACCCAGCCAAAAGGCTCGGGCGGCGGCGACGTCCGCATTGATCGCCGTCTTGAGCGCCTCCAGGGAGGCGAAACGCTGCTCATCACGCAGCTTGTGGTGGAATGCCACGGTCAGACGCCGGCCATACACATCACCGGCGAAATCCAATAGATGTACTTCAAGATGGGCACTGCCATCCCCTGCAACAGTTGGCCGCACGCCAATATTGGCGACACCGGGCCAGATTTTACCGTCGATTTCAACACTGACCAGGTACACCCCGGTCAATGGCACGCGACGACGCTTGAGCTGGATATTCGCGGTCGGCGTACCCAATTGGCGCGCAAGTTTCTGCCCGTGCAATACCCTGCCAGCGATTTGAAAAGGACGCCCCAGCAAACGTTCCGCAAGGGTGAAATCTGCAGCGGCCAAGGCATCACGCACCTTGGTACTGCTGATTCGCACACCATCAA
>JBILYW010000013.1:0-15057 GCA_044377555.1 Pseudomonas sp. | reverse complement strand
CCCGCCTGCTGGGCCGCTACGTCACCTACCTGCACTGCAAGGGCGTGAACCGTCGCCAGGACGGCAAGCTGGTCGCCACGCCGCCCACCGCCGCCGACCTGCAACAGTGGCAACACCTGATGACCCATATGCCCCACGGCCTGACACGGGCCATCGAGTACCCGCTGCAGGGCACGGACCTTGACTGCCTGACCCGGGAACACGTCGCCGTACTGGCCCGTTTGAGCCAAAAGCAACAGGAGCTGAGCCATGTCTAAGGTTGATGTGTTGTCGTTTGGCGAAACCATGGCCATGTTGGTGGCCGAACATACCGGCGATCTGGCGCAGGTCGCGTTGTTCCACAAGCGCATCGCCGGTGCCGACAGCAACGTCGCTATTGGCCTGTCCCGCCTGGGCTTCAATGTGAAGTGGCTGAGCCGCGTGGGTGCCGACTCGTTCGGCCGCTTCGTGCTCAACACGCTGCAAGCTGAAGGGCTGGACTGCCAGCATGTTGAAATCGACCCCCACAACCCGACCGGTTTTCAACTCAAGTCCCGGGTGGACGATGGCAGTGACCCGCAGGTGGAGTACTTCCGCCGTGGCTCCGCCGCCAGCCACCTGAACCTCAGTGCACTGACCCCGCAACTGCTCGGTGCCCGGCACCTGCACGCCACCGGCATCCCGCCCGCCCTCTCGGCCAGCTGCAACGAATTGTCGTTCGAACTGATGAAGTCCATGCGTGCCGCCGGCAACAGCGTGTCGTTCGATCCCAACCTGCGACCTTCGCTGTGGGCCAGTGAGCAGCAGATGATCCGCGACATCAACGCCCTCGCCGCCCACGCCGACTGGGTGCTGCCGGGCTTGAGCGAAGGCCGGCTGCTGACCGGCTACGAAGATCCTGGCGATATTGCCGCGTTCTATCTCGACCAGGGTGCCGAGGCAGTGATCATCAAACTGGGGGCCAAGGGTGCGTTCTATCGCACTGCCCAGGTTGAGCAATTTGTGCCGGCAGTACCGGTCGCCAACGTGATCGACACCGTCGGTGCCGGTGATGGCTTTGCCGTCGGTGTGATCAGCGCCTTGCTGGAGAACCTCGGGTTTGCCCAGGCAGTACAGCGCGGCAACTGGATCGGCAGCCGTGCCGTACAGAGCCGTGGCGATATGGAAGGCCTGCCGACCCGTGCCGAACTGCTGGAACACAACGCGCTGCCTGCGCCCCTCTAAACGACCTTTTCAGCTTGACCCGTTACCTGCTGCGCACAACAAAAACAAGCTCAGGAGCACCACTATGCACTCGTTAAAACTCGCTGCCCGCCGGTGGTGGTACATCATGCCGATCGTGTTTATCACGTACAGCCTGGCGTACCTTGACCGTGCCAACTATGGTTTTGCAGCCGCCTCCGGGATGGCTGAAGACCTGAACATCACCCCCGGCCTGTCGTCATTGCTGGGTGCGCTGTTTTTCCTCGGGTATTTCTTCTTCCAGGTTCCGGGGGCGATTTACGCGCAGAGAAACAGCGTCAAGAAGCTGATATTTGTCAGCCTGATCCTCTGGGGCAGCCTCGCCACGCTGACCGGCGTGGTCTCCAGCGCCTACTGGCTGATCGTGATCCGCTTCATGCTCGGGGTGGTTGAGGCCGCCGTGATGCCCGCGATGCTGGTGTACCTGTGTCATTGGTTCACCCGCGCCGAACGCTCGCGCGCCAACACCTTCCTGATCCTGGGCAACCCGGTGACCATGCTCTGGATGTCCGTCGTTTCGGGCTACCTGGTGCAGCATTACAGCTGGCGCTGGATGTTTATCGTCGAGGGCCTGCCTGCCGTGCTCTGGGCCTTTATCTGGTGGCGCCTGGCCGATGACCGCCCAAGCGAAGCCAAATGGCTCAGCAACCAGGAAAAACACGACCTGCAAAGCGCGCTGGATGCCGAGCAAGTGGGCATGAAGCCGGTGAAAAACTACGCCGCCGCGTTCCGTACCCCGGCCGTTATCCTGCTGGCCTTGCAGTTCTTTTGCTGGAGCATCGGGGTGTACGGCTTTGTGCTGTGGCTGCCGTCGATTCTCAAGCAAGGCGCACAGATGGACATGATCGAAGCCGGCTGGCTCTCGGCCCTGCCGTATCTGGCTGCCGTGATCGCCATGCTGGTGGTGTCCTGGGGCTCGGACAAACTGCAAAAGCGCAAACGCTTCGTCTGGCCGCCGCTGCTGATCGCATCCATCGCGTTCTACGGCTCGTACATGCTGGGCGCCGAACACTTCTGGTGGTCCTACGCGTTGCTGGTGATTGCCGGCGGCTGCATGTACGCGCCCTATGGCCCGTTTTTCGCCATCATTCCTGAAATCCTGCCTTCCAACGTGGCAGGCGGTGCCATGGCGCTGATCAACAGCATGGGTGCGCTGGGCTCCTTTGCCGGTTCCTACCTGGTGGGGTATCTGAACAGCTCGACCGGCTCTACGGGCGCGTCCTTCCTGCTGATGAGCGGTGCCCTGATGATTTCGGTAGTACTCACGGTGATGCTTAAACCCGCCGCCAAAGACCCTGCCGTCCCCCAACACGATGCTTCGCAGCGTCTGGCCCACTCTTGATTAGGTTGGTGACTCCCTTGAAAAAACATGTCGTGCTCTACAAACAACTGTCCGACGCGCTGATGCAGCGCCTTGAGGCCCACGCCCATGTCACCCTGATCGAGCGGCTTGACGCCCGGGGCATGGAGCAGCTGCGAGCTGCCCTGCCCCAGGCCCGTGGCATCCTGGGAGCAAGCCTCAAGCTGGATGCACAGCTGCTGGATCTGGCGCCCGAGCTGGAGGTTGTGTCCAGCGTGTCGGTAGGTGTCGATAACTACGACATCGACTACCTGACCGAGCGCAAGGTCCTGCTCACCAATACCCCGGACGTGCTGACCGAAACCACCGCCGACACCGGCTTTGCCCTGGTACTGGCCAGTGCCCGGCGCGTGGTGGAGCTGGCCAATATGGTGCGTAATGGCCAATGGCAAAAAAACGTCGGCCCCGAGCATTTCGGCACCGACGTGCATGGTAAAACCCTGGGCATTATCGGTATGGGCCGTATCGGCGAAGCCCTGGCCCAGCGCGGCCACTTTGGCTTCGGGATGCCGGTGATCTACCACAGCAACTCGCCCAAGCCTGCGGTCGAAGCACGCTTCAACGCGCAATACCGCAGCCTGGACGAGTTGTTGCAACAAGCGGACTTTATCTGCCTGACCCTGCCCCTGACCGCGCAAACCGAAGGTTTGATCGGTGCCGAGCAATTTGCCCTGATGCGCCCCGAGAGCATCTTTATCAATATTTCCCGGGGCAAGGTGGTGGACGAAAAGGCGCTGATCAACGCCTTGCAGCAAGGCCAGATCCGCGGCGCCGGGCTCGACGTGTTCGAGCGCGAACCTCTGGAGCTGACGTCGCCATTGCTGAAACTGGACAACGTGGTGGCCACGCCGCATATCGGCTCGGCCACCTTTGAGACCCGTGAAGCCATGGCCCGCTGCGCCGTGGAAAACCTGCTGGCGGCATTGGCCGGTGAGCGTCCGGCCAACCTGGTCAACCCGCAAGCATTGCGCTAAGAGGCACTCTAAATAAACGGTATTCCAAAGAACGGTGGCTGCCGTTACCAGGTTTAGCCCGCTGGCCCGGTAGCGTTGCAGCTCAAAACTACGGTCGAGGATTTATCCAAATAACGCATTTTGCCGTTGATGGACTTTCCGACCATGAGAACATGCAGGTCGATAACGGCGTCGTACTCGCGGCAGGCGCCAACAGTTATCAATATTAGTTACCTGAAAATTAAGCAGCAATACATATGTATGCTTGGCGAAGTACTGATTTTACGCACAATTATGGCGTCCATTGTAAGGTGCTACAGCCGTAGAATGAATGTCATGGCACAGATTTCAAGAGGCCCAGCCACAGCTTTCTGCTTTACAGGACTTAATACCTATCTTTTTTGGTGTAAACACTTAAAACAGGAAAGTAATATGTGGCAGCGAGGCGAAACACTTTTCTTAGGCGCTACCGTAATTACCGCATTTGGACCCAACCCGGATTTTGGCGCCATGATAACTGGAGGGCATCCTTATAATTCAGCACCCGCAGATATTGCAGACCATTTATTGCCAATGATTATTGTATCTAACTACATGGATGAGGTGATCAAAACACAGGAACATGAAATAAAAAAGAAACACGCAACAGATACGGCGCACATCGACTCAAGCATTGATAAAATCATAAAAAACGCAGGGGGCAAGAGTGCCCCTATGAATGCTAAAACACCACCAGAAACGGTATCAAAAGAACTGAGTGTTGTTTCGGCAGCGAGCGCTGAAAGCCGCTCATTGGCCAACACTAAGCTGCAAGAAGCCAAGTCCTTTTTTGGTGAGAACCCCATTAAAGAAGCTGGCTATGACTTAAGAGACTTTTACTCAAATGGTTTGGCGCCAGGCCCACACCCTAACTATAAACTCCTCAAGGATTGGGCCACTGCTTATAACGCGTATAAAACTTCTCAAGTCTATTTGGAAATGGCGAACCGGCTAAAAGCGAAAGAGGATGCACTCACCGCTATAACAGCTGAACAAAGCCGTATTGCCGCCGAAGCCGAAGCACAACGCGTGGCAGCTGAAGCAGAGGCCAAACGCATAGCTGACGAGGCCGAAGCCAAGCGTGTCGCTGATGAGCAAGCTCGAGTTGCAGCAGAAGCACAGCGAGTGGCGCAACAGCAAGCCGCGCGTCAGGCTGTATTCAGGACCGCAGGTACATTGGCCATGCCTGCAAATGCCGCAGCGATCACAGTCTCGGGGCAAGGGCTGATTCAAGTAGGTGAAGGTGCTGGCGCTTTGGCCCAGGCTATCGCCGATGCCATTGCGGCACTGGGCCGAATTGCCGCAGCAGGGCCTGGCGCATACATCGCTGCATTTGTCTCATTAGGGTTGTACTCCCCTGCGACGGCTGACGGTTCACAGGATCGTACGCCTGACCGCATTCGCTATGGTTTTGGCCTGAAGGCGGAGCAGTTGGGGCTTGCGCCAGGTGCCGATCTGCAAAGCATTGCGTTGGCTCAAGGTACCGTCGAACTGCCATGGCGCCTGACCAATGAAGCCAAGAGCGATCGATCTGTTATCTCAGTGGTCAGTACCGATGGCGTGAATGTACCCAAGGCGGTTCCCGTACGGGCTGCAACGCTGAATCCCACGACAGGTCTGTATGAAGTGGTGCTTCCCACCACGATTCCTGATCAGCCGCCAATTACGCTGACGTGGACACCCCTTGATACGCCGAGGAGCGAGAACCCATCAAGTACAACAACACCTGCGGTACCTCAAGAAATCCCGGTCTACACCGGCACCACGCTGCAACCGATCACCGTTGAGGCTGAGCCCTATCCTGGTGTAACCATTACCCCAGATGATTTGATCACCTGGTTCCCAGCAGAGTCAGGGATTGCACCGGTTTATGTGATGTTCAGCGAGCCTTTGGATTCGGGAGTCTTTACCCGTAGACAGCTCCAAAAGAAGTTTGACAGTCATAAAGAAGACTTCGGTTTTGAAGGGCAAAATGCCACCAATCAGACGCTAACAGAGTTTAGAGATAAAATACTTACTCACCTTAGCGATCCTGCGACTATTGAGAAAGGTACTTTTCACTCCGAGCCGAACTCAAAAGTATATTTTAATTCCGATAGCAACTTAGTAGTAATTGTTGGAGCTGATGGAATGTTTATTTCTGGATGGCATCTTGAACCAGGAACCCGACAATACAAAGTTTATATTGATACAGGAGTATTATGATGAGCGTAGCGTTGATTGAGCTTGCAAAAAAACTAACCACATCTTCTATTAGTGGGAAGGATTTTACTGCAACTTTTTTTGAACAGTGGAGGTCTGAAGGTAAGTCGGGGATTTTAGCACAAGATGATGATCATCTAGGCGATTGCCTAAGACTAATGTTCGGTCTTGCTGATAGTTTTACAGACGGCCCCAAAGATCGCCCTACAGAACTGACAGAGAGTGAGCTAAAGCAAGAGGTAAGCAAGCTTCTCAGTACATATGGTTATATTTAATCAGGAGAAAGACTTTAGTTAGTTTTGACCGCTTGTAGTTATGTAGCTGTAAAGTCATGATGGATAAAACCCGGCTCAAGCTGGGTTTTTTTGAGTTCAACTTGACAAATTAATCATCTCTACATACCAATCACTCTTGCTGGTCGTATTTTTAGGTATACATAAAATGGTGCATCTAGAAGAAATCAGTTATGGGGAGATTTTCTATTACTGGTACGTTCAATTTGATACGCCAATATGTGAACACTCAAAATGATACGAGAGAGTAGAAGCCGCCATGTTCGTTCGTTCTTATCTTCGTGCGTCGACCATCGAGCAAGACGCGAATCGAGCTAGTACTGCATTGGAGCAACTCGCGACTGAACATGGCCAGCTCATTGCCAACATGTATACCGAGAATGCCAGCGGCACCGAAGCGAATAGGCCTGAGCTTCTTCGGCTGCTCAAGGATGCGCGCAAAGGCGATGTGCTTCTGGTTGAAAGTATCGACCGGCTGTCACGCATGGAAGATCCTGAGTGGCGGATGCTCAAAGCAACTATCGATTCAAAAGGGCTTCGTATCGTCGCGCTCGATCTACCCACCAGCCATCTGGCGTTGAGAGTCAGCCAAGGCGACGAGTTCACCAGTCGCATGCTTGGCGCGATCAACAACATGATGATCGAAATGATGGCTCCTATTGCTCGTAAGGATTATCAACAGCGCCGTGAGCGACAAGCTCAGGGAATTGCAAAGGCCAAAAGCGCCGGGGCCTGCAAAGGTCGACCTATTGATGCCGATTTGCACAAGCGTGTACGGGAACTGCTGTCCGCCAACTTAGGCATCCGAGCAACCGCCCGCCACGCCGCTTGTTCAACAACGACCGTTCTCAAAATCCGAGATCAGCTTCAACAAGCTAAATAGCCGATTTATATGACTCCTCTGGCGTAGCGCCGTCCGACTTGATGAGTGTCAGCTCAGGCCAATGCGGCCACTGCAATCGGCTTAACGTGCTTTATTTTCCGTTTTCTGAAGAGACCCCTTAATGTGCTTTATTGTCCGTTTTCTGAGGCTCCCCCTGAGTGAGTTCACCGAAGGTCACTTGCCGCTTTTGATATTGGTCCACACCCGGGTGCGGACCCGGTCAATGTTCAGCGGCATGGCCTCCAGCGCAAACAGCTTGTCCATCATCTCTGGGGTTGGATAGACCTTGGTGTCAGCCTTGATTTCAGGGCTGACCAGGGCATCGGCCTGCTCGTTGCCATTGGCGTAATGCACATGGTTGGTGATCCCGGCCATCACGTCCGGGCGCAGCAAGTAGTTCATGAAGCTGTAAGCGGCCTTTTCGTCCGGCGCATCGGCAGGCATGGCGACCATGTCAAACCAGATAGCGGCACCTTCCTTGGGAATCCCATAGCCGATTTCGACGCCGTTATTGGCCTCTTTGGCCCGGGTTTCGGCCTGCAGAATGTCTCCCGAAAAACCTACTGCCACGCAGATATTGCCGTTAGCCAGATCACTGGTGTACTTCGATGAGTGGAAGTAGCTGATATACGGCCGGACCTTGAGTAGCAGCTCTTCGGCTTTCTTGTAGTCGGCCGGGTTCTTGCTGTGATGGGGCAAGCCCAGGTAGTTGAGCGCCGCAGGCAGGATTTCCGGGCCATTGTCGAGAATCGCCACCCCGCAGGACTTGAGCTTTTCCATGTTTTCGGGCTTGAAGATCAAGTCCCAGGAGTCCACCGGCGCGTCATCCCCCAGCACCGCCTTGACCTTGGCGATGTTGTAGCCAATCCCGGTGCTGCCCCACAGGTATGGAAAACCGTGCTCGTTGCCCGGATCGTTGACCTGCAGTGCCTTGAGCAGCACCGGGTTGAGGTTTTTCCAGTTCGGCAGCTGGCTCTTGTCGAGTTTCTTCAGCGCCTTGCCCTGAATCTGGCGCGCCATGAAGTGGTTGGATGGAAATACCACGTCATAACCGGATGACCCCGTCATCAACTTGCCATCCAGCGTTTCGTTGCTGTCGAACACGTCATAGCTGAAGGCAATGCCGGTATCACGCTGGAAATTCTTCATCGTGTCGGGGGCAATGTAGTCCGACCAGTTATAGACCTTCACGGTCTCGGTGGCCTGGCACAACGTACCGGCGAGCATCAGGGGCAACAGGGCGACACGGATCATGATTCGATTCCTTGCATGTTTTGGGGCAGCTGTTTTTATTGGCAGGTTTCGGCGATCAAAGGATCAATACATACGTCTTGCGCACGGTTTCCTGGATATCCCAGATTCCGGTGCTGTTGGCAGGCAACATCAGTGCATCGCCCGCTTCTATGGTCAGGGTTTCACCCTTATCCGGGGTGAAGGTGCAGCGGCCTTGAATAAAGTGGCAGAACTCCTGTTCCATGATCTGGCGACGCCAACGGCCCGGGGTGCATTCCCAGATACCGGTTTCGACGCCGTCGTTACGCTCTACACAGGTCACCGAGGTGACCGCAACCGGCGTGCCCAGCGGCACGGCGACCGGAAACGACTCTTGCAGCTGCACGTGGGCGGTGTTCTTGAATTGCGTGATGCTCATGGGACGTTCCTGTTCTACGAAAATGTCGGGTTAACGCATAAAGCCTTCCATAAGCCCGGCCATACGGCTGGCAAATTGCCGACGCCAGGGCGGGCTGTCTGGGTTGGCCAGGGTTTTGTCTTCGTACACAAAGCTGCGGATGATCGCGTTGTAACCCAGCCAGCGACAGGGCTCCGGCTCCCAGGCCTTGAGTGCGCCCAGCCCGCCTTCGGTCAACACCCAGGGCTGTCTGACCTCAAGGGTGTCACGCTGCAAAATCAGGTCGGCCAGCGTGCGCCCGCCCAAGTGGCTGGCGCCCACGCCTTCTCCGCCGTATCCGCCTGCCAGGGCAATGCCCTGCTGGCGATCACAGAGCATGTGCGGCTGAAAGCGCCGCGACATCCCCAGATTGCCGCCCCACACATGGCTGATCTCTACATTTTTGAGCTGCGGGAACAGCTCGCTGAACAGATAGCGGCGCAGTTCGATTTCGCTCTGGCTGAGGTCGAAGTTCTCGCGCAACCGCCCGCCAAACTGGTAACCGCCCCGGGCCCCGAACACCAGGCGGTTGTCCACCGTGCGCTGGCCGTAGGTAACCTGGCGACTGCTTTCGCTGAAAGCCTGCCCCCGGGCCAGACCAATCTCGTCCCAGATCGCGGACGATAAAGGTTCTGTGGCCACCATCAGGCTCTGTACCGGCAATTGATAGCGCCCCAGGGGCGCCAGGGTGTTGGCATAGCCTTCCACGGCAGGTACCACCCAACGGCTACGTACCCCGGCCTTGGCGGTGCGGGCAAAACCTGCGCGCCACTCAGTCACCGGGCTTTGTTCGAAGATCCGCACCCCCATGCGCTCAACGGCGCGAGCCAGGCCGCGTACCAGTTTGGCCGGGTGGATGGTTGCGACATGCGGTGTGAAGATCCCGCCGTAAGGCTTGGCCACACGGATCTGCTGCGCCAGTTCGGCCGGGCTCAGCCAGCAGTAGTCGGATTCGTCCAGGCCTTCGGCGTAGAGGCTGGCCAGATAACTGCGCAAACTGGCCTCTTGCTCGGGGTAGCGCGCCGCGCAAAACAGTGCGCCCCCTTTACGGTAATCGCAGTCGATGCCTTCGCGGTCGATGACGCTTTTCACGGTATCGGGAATGCCGTGCAGCAAGTCGAAGGACTCGCGACGCTGCTGCGCCGGCAACCCGGCCAGCAAGCGGTCTTCGCCCAGCAGGTTGCCCATCAGCCAGCCGCCGTTGCGGCCCGATGCGCCAAAGCCTGCGGTTTGCGCTTCAACGATTGCAATGCTCAGTTCAGGGGCATGGCGCTTGAGGTAATACGCCGTCCAGAGCCCGGTGTAACCGGCTCCGATAATGACCACGTCGACATCCAGATCGTGCTCAAGCGGCGGCCGGGGTGCGAGATCTTCCCCGAGCTGGTCCATCCATAAACTGATTGAGCGCCATGCTGGCATTACCGACTCCACACCGATCCAAGAATGGGTCGATCCTAGTCGCTGGCCTCAGGGCGCGTCTTGCGTGCGTGCCCGCAAAGAAATTTGTTTGGCGTACGCCTTGGGCGACTGCCCGGTGTGCTGGCGAAAACAGCTGTAAAACGCGGATATGGAGTTAAACCCCGCCGAAAATGCCAGCTCATCGACCTTGACCGCGGTGCCGGCCGCATCCATCGCCGCCAGTACATGACGCAGCCGTGCCTGATTCACATAACGGTAAAAGCTTTGCCCCAGTACCTGGTTGAGCAGATACGACATCTGGTTGCGCGTATAACCGCAAGCCCTGGCCACTTCCTGCAGGTCCAGTTCGGGATCGAGCCAGGGTTGTTGCTGCTCGAAATAGGTTTGCAGGTCCTGGGCCATAAAACTCAGCTGCCGGGCCGAAAGTCCCAGGCGGCTGACCGCAGGCCGCAGCGAGCCTTGGCCCGCCGGGTTGGGCGCGGTTTCGTGGACCAGTGAGGCGTATTCGTTGACCTGCCAGATCAGCCCGTCGCGCACCGTGATGGCTTCACTGGCGCGGAACGACACCAGCCCCTGGCTGCCGCGCAAGGTCATCCGGTACTGAATGAAGGCGGTATTACCATCCAGACGAATGCGATCGCTGTGTTCGAGCGCTTCGTCCGGCTCTCTGGGCATGGACGATTGCACGTACTCGCGCAGCTCATCGAGGGCCATGGCCCGGTTCTGGAAAAAGTCGTTGTAGATCACGTCGGGGTGATACAGCGCCATCACCCCGTCCAGATCACGATGCTTCCAGCACAGGTGGTAGCGCATCACGGTTTCGCCGGTGGCGCGGGTATGTTCGGGGCCGTCGTCTGGGGCTGACATAGAACGCTCGAAAACAAAAAACCAAGAGTGACGCGTTTGTTCGCGGGTCTCAATGGGTCGCGGCGAGGCAAACGCAGAAGGGAAATCAGCTAAGTGCATGATTCATATCAAAAGCCAGTCAAACAAGTGGCCATGGCAGGAAAAAATGCTTAGCACCCTCGCTTTTGAATGCTAGGTTTGAACACGAAACACTTTCAAACACATGCGGTCAGCGTTAACCGCACGACACCTTGAGCTAAAGGAATTGCTCTATGCACCTTATGGACAGCGTCAACAGAATCACTTTCCCGAATGCCTGCCAACTCATGCGCTGGCATTTCCATCCGATGGGCTTCGAAGCAAGCATGGACGCACCGGGCAGCATGATTGCCCGCCTGTTTGACCGTGCCAGTGGCGAAACCGTGATTGCCATTGCCGGCATCCCCTGCGCCACGGTCATGAGCCTGGGCCAGGTGGGCCGCATCATCCAGGCCGTGGAAGACGAGCTTGAAAGCTTCGTACCGCCGATGACCTGGCAGGCACAGGCCTGAGTCAGCAGGAGTTGTGCTGTTCCGCATCTAGAATCAACATTAGGTTATTGATTTATATCTTTATAAATCAGAACCTTAACTCAACATTCTAGAAACAGGGTTAAGCCCATAAAACAACTTATGGGCCATTTCCGTGTACCTCAATCCCCTGCTGCAGTGCCTTCTCGACGCGGGTCAGCACCGGCGACCCATCCGTTTTCGTCCCGGGCAACTTATGGGCCATTTCCGTGTACCTCAATCCCCTGCTGCAGTGCCTTCTCGACGCGGGTCAGCACCGGCGACCCATCCGTTTTCGTCCCGGGCAATGATCTGGGTGCCACTGGTCATTTCGATCAGGGATACCTCATGGCCACGGTCCTTCAACTGCTGCACCAGTGCGGGGCTGACCATGCCGGCTTCAAGCTCGGTACCGACATTGCGACTGCCGAAGTTGGGCAGACTGATTGCGTCCTGAGGGTTCAGTTTCCAGTCCGCCAGGCCAACGACCGCCTTGTTGACGTACTCGATGATCTGAGAGCCGCCAGGGGAACCCACCGTGGCAACCAGTTCGCCGCTTTTGCGATCGAACACCAGAGTCGGGGCCATTGAAGAACGCGGGCGCTTGCCTGGCTCGATACGGTTGGCGACAGGCTTGCCGTTTTCCTGCGGGACAAACGAGAAGTCGGTGAGCTGGTTGTTCAAGATGAAGCCATTGGTCATCACGTGCGAACCAAACGCGGCTTCGACCGAGGTGGTCATCGAGATGGCCCCGCCCTGATCGTCCACCGCGGCTATCTGCGAGGTGGAAATACGCAGCGCCGACCGGTCAGGTGCCAGTGCCAGGTTAATGCCTGCAGGGATACCCGCCTCGGCTCGCCCCATGCTTCTGTCCCCGATAAGCGCCGCCCTTGTGGCGTAGTAGGCCTTGTCGGTCAGCCCTTTCACATTGACCGGCACAAAGTCGCTGTCCGCCAGATAAAGCGCCCGGTCAGCATAAGCCAGGCGCTCGGCCTCGGCGATCAGGTGGACTGCCGAAGCAGAAGGCTCCACGCCTGTGCCCGTGCTGCTCGGCACCGGGGGCATCCTGGCCAGGTCCAGCGCTGGCGAGGTGTGCTGCAACGCCTCGAGAATCCCCAGCGTCTGTAGCACGGCGACGCCACCCGAAGACGGCGGTGGCATGCCGCAGACGCGCCACTCTTTGTAGTCACCGCACACCGCCTGGCGCTCTTTGGCCCGGTAACCGCTGACATCCGCCAGGGACAGTGTGCCCGGGCGGGCGTGGGCGCCGACTTTGTCCACCATCGCCTGCGCGACCGCCCCCTGGTAGAACGCATCTGCACCGCGAGTGGCAATAGCGTCAAGGGTGCGGGCAAGTTCAGGGTTTTTCAGCAAGGTACCCACGGGCAAGGCCTGCCCTTGTGGCGTCAGGAAGTACCTGGCCATTTCCGGTGAACCGGGAATGAATTTGTCAGCGGCGATCTGGGTATGTAACCGCTTGGACACAGGGAAGCCCTGAGTGGCCAGTTGAATGGCAGGCTGGAACAGGTCACCCCAAGGCAGTTTGCCGTGTTGCTTGTGGGCCATTTCCAGCGCTCTGAGCACGCCCGGCACGCCCACCGAACGCCCGCCTATCTGGGCCTCCGTAAACGGTATCGGCTGGCCATCAGCACCCAGGAACATGCGCGTGTCGGCCCCTGCCGGGGCCGTTTCGCGACCATCAAAGGCCTGAACCTGCTTGCCATCCCAATACAGAATGAAAGCACCGCCACCGATGCCACTGGCCTGCGGCTCGACCAGCGCAAGCACCGCTTGCATGGCGATCGCCGCATCAATCGCAGACCCGCCCTTGCGCAGCATCTGCTGCCCGGCAGCGGTTGCCAGCGGGTTGGCCGCTGCGGCCATATGGCGAGTGGCGTGTACCGGGACCATGTCTGAGCGAAAACCCGAGGAAATTTCGGGCGCAGGCGGTAATGCGGAAGTTTTATGGGGCGCCGAGGCCTCTGTACCGCATCCACTGAGCCACAGGGCCAGCGCTGATACACCGATCACGCCGGCACTGTTGTTTTTGGCACGCAAGTTGTTGATCAAAATGAGTTCCTTTTACTGGCAGTACTGCTGATTGTTGTTATTCGGGCGTCACCCGCCATTGGAATTGCTGACGCTTGACGGGGTGCGCAAATCTTCAAAGAACGCCTTGCCCTGAGGTATCCGGTCAGAGGCTTTGGGGACGTTGGGCCCTTGAGCGTCCTGGTTTTCCAGATACCAGTAGCAATGCTTGACCGCCCGGGTGATGCCGACATACGCCAACCGCAGAATCTCGTCCTTCTGCGCGCTGTCGTAAGGTTCCGGGTCGCCGTCCTTGCCCAGGCCCGCCATGCGGTACACCTGATTTTTGTAGGGCGAAGACGTCAGGTGCTGGCAGTCGCCCAGCAAGAACACCGCATCGGCCTGCAAGCCTTTGGAGCTGTGGTACGTCAGTTGCTTGAGCCTGCGGTCGGCAGGCGCCAGGCTGGAATCCAGATTTAAAACTGACTGAATATCCTTTTCAATCAATAGCTTATCGCTACTTTTTCGATACAGCATTAACACGCTATCGCCGGCGTTGTAGTGCTCGGTCAACCGGGCAGCCAGGCCCTGATCGTCGCGATGCAGGACATTGACCGGCACGGGCGTCTTGGGCTCGCCGCTGGCCTTGGCCCGTTTGCCGGCAATGGACGGCGCGGCGCGCACGATATGTTCTGCGGCATCGATGATGTGTTGGTGACTACGGAAGTTGTCGCTGAGCATCACCCGGGTGGTGGCGGGCGACGGGAATTCCTTGTTGAACTCCATGAAGTATTTGGGCGAGCTGCCGCGCCAACCGTAGATCGATTGCCAGTCATCCCCCACACACAGCAGCGAAGAACGCTGGGCACCGCGCCCTACATGCATCGCCGGGCCACGGCTGCGAATCTCGCGCAAGCTGGCCCGTAACCAGGAGACGATCTGCGGCGACACGTCCTGAAACTCATCGATCATCAAGTGCGACAGTGGCCGTAGCTGCTCGTGACTCAGCAGTTTGAAGTTCTGCGGGGTGTTCTCGCCAAACAGCGAGAACATGCGGTTGTAGGTCATGACCGGCGGGGTTTGCGCCAACAGATGGTCTTCCAGCGCTCGCCAGTACAGGCTCAGGGCTTCGAAGAAGAAACGGTCCGGATCGTCTTTGGCAAAGCGCATGTCCGCCACGGCCGCCGCCACGTCGAGCCCAAGGTTTTCGATAAAGCTTGCCGCCGCAACAAAGCTGTCGAGCAACGGCGCTGAACCCAACTCACCCTTGAGCTTGTAATCAAACCCCGGGCCGGCACTGGCGCCCCCTGCCAATGCGCTGATAACGCGCTTTGCAGCATCGTAATTTTCTAGCCATATCAATGGTTTATTACAGAAAGCTCGAAACAGGGTCCGTTTAACCGCCCACTCGGCCCGCACACTGAGCTTGGCGCCGGGGCGGCAAATCTGCGGGTTCTCCCGTGGGTCGAAACCCAATACCACCCAGGCATCAAGCTCGGCAATGTAGCCGTGGCAATGGAATGACGAACCATTGATTTCAACTGTTTCGCGATTGGGTTCGATGCCCTGGATCGGCCACGCACCGGCAGCAAACCA
>JBILYW010000276.1:0-5185 GCA_044377555.1 Pseudomonas sp. | reverse complement strand
CGGCGACCCTACGCTGACCATCTCCCGCAACTTCGACGTGCTGATCGAAGAAGCAGGCCTGGCTGACCGCGGTACGTTCGTGATCAACCCGGAAGGTCAGATCAAGATCGTTGAGCTGAACGACGGCGGCGTTGGCCGTGACGCATCCGAGCTGCTGCGCAAAATCAAGGCCGCTCAGTACGTTGCTGCCCACCCAGGCGAAGTTTGCCCGGCCAAATGGAAAGAAGGTGAATCCACCCTTGCTCCATCGCTTGACCTGGTCGGCAAGATCTAAGTCTGTGAATCAGGCTGGGGCGGTGATCCGCACCTGAGTAGTAAGCAGCATCGCCCTCAAAACGCCCGGGCGACATTCGCTCGGGCGTTTTTTTTACAGAATTCAGTATTAAAAGGAGATCGCCCGTATGTTGGACGCCAATCTAAAAGCACAGTTGAAGTCATACCTGGAGCGGGTCACACAGCCGATCGAGATTGTTGCTTCTCTCGACGACGGTGCGAAATCCCGTGAAATGCACGACCTGTTAAAAGAAGTCGCCAGCCTTTCCAGCATGATTACCCTGCTGGACAACGGTAACGATGCGCGCAAGCCTTCGTTCTCGCTGAACCGCCCGGGCGGCGATATCAGCCTGCGTTTTGCAGGCATCCCGATGGGCCACGAATTCACTTCGCTGGTGCTGGCCTTGCTGCAAGTGGGCGGCCACCCATCGAAAGCCAGTAGCGAAGTCATTGAACAGATCCGCTCCCTGAAGGGCGAGTTCAACTTCGAAACCTATTTCTCGCTGTCATGCCAAAACTGCCCGGACGTGGTGCAGGCGCTGAACCTGATGGCTGTGCTGAACCCCAACATTCGCCACGTGGCGATTGACGGCGCCTTGTTCCAGGACGAGGTCAATGATCGTCAAGTGATGGCGGTACCCAGCGTTTACCTGAACGGGGTCAACTTCGGTCAGGGCCGCATGGGGCTGGAAGAGATCCTGGGCAAGCTGGACACCAGCGCCATCGAACGCCAGGCCGAAAAAATCAGCGCCAAGGATGCCTTTGACGTGCTGGTGATCGGTGGCGGCCCGGCCGGTGCCGCAGCGGCCATTTATGCTGCACGTAAAGGCATTCGCACCGGTGTGGCCGCTGAGCGTTTTGGCGGTCAGGTGCTGGACACCATGGCCATCGAAAACTTTATCTCGGTTCAGGAAACTGAAGGGCCGAAGCTTGCGACCGCCCTTGAAGAACACGTCAAGCAGTACGACGTGGACATCATGAACCTGCAACGCGCCGACAAGCTGATCCCGGGCAAGTCGGGCGAGCTGCACCAGGTCAACTTTGCAAGTGGTGCTTCGCTCAAGGCCAAGACCGTAATCCTGGCCACCGGTGCCCGCTGGCGTGAAATGAATGTACCCGGCGAGCAGGAATACCGCAGTCGCGGCGTTGCTTACTGCCCGCACTGCGACGGCCCGCTGTTCAAGGGCAAACGAGTTGCGGTGATCGGTGGCGGCAACTCCGGCGTCGAAGCGGCTATCGACCTGGCGGGTATCGTTGCTCACGTGACCCTGCTTGAGTTCGATACCAAGCTGCGCGCCGATGCCGTGCTGCAACGCAAGCTGCACAGCTTGCCTAACGTGAAGGTCATCACTAACGCTCAAACCACGGAAGTGATAGGTGACGGGCAGAAAGTCAGCGGTCTGCGCTACAAGGATCGTCAGTCGGGTGATGTGCACACGGTCGAACTGGAAGGCATCTTTGTGCAAATCGGCCTGCTGCCAAACACGGATTGGCTCAAGGGCACAGTCGAGTTGTCGCCGCGCGGTGAGATCGTTGTCGATGCTCGCGGTGAAACGTCCATCCCCGGCATTTTCGCGGCCGGTGACGTGACCACCGTGCCTTACAAGCAGATCGTGATCGCAGTAGGCGAGGGCGCAAAAGCATCGCTGAGTGCGTTCGACTATTTGATCCGCTCCGAGTAACCGCCAGCCATAAAAAAACCCATGAGCGATCATGGGTTTTTTTTGCGCCCGATATTTACATCGGTTGCGGCTGGATGATCTCGACCCAGTAACCGTCCGGGTCTTTGACGAATGCCAGTGACTTCATGCGGCCGTCGTTCAGGCGCTTCTGGAAATCCACACCCAGGGCTTCGAAACGTTCGCAGGCGGCACGGATGTCCGGCACCGAAATACAGATATGGCCAAAACCACGAGGGTCAGTGTTGCCGTTGTGGTAGACCACGCTGTCGTCGGTTTCCGAACCGTGGTTGTGGGTCAGCTCAAGGATGCCGGGGATCGACTTCATCCACAGTGTGCGCGCGGCGTCGTCAGCAGGGATCTGTGCCTTGTCGACCAGTGCCAGGAAGTACAGGCTGAATTCGGCCTCAGGGAAGTCACGCTTCTCGACCAGCGAGAAACCCAGGACGCGGGTATAGAAGTCCAGGGATTTTTCGATGTTCTTCACACGCAGCATGGTGTGGTTGAACACGAAGTTTTGGGTAGCGCTGTCTGGTGCGGCGGTTACGCCAGGGATGTTGTTCAGGTCTTGCAGGCTCATGAACCCTCCGAAAATGATGCGTAGGTGATCGGTCGCTACGGTGAGCGTGATGGGGGAATGATACGGAATGTGACGTCATGCGCCAAACCCGTTTTCAGGGGGTGGGGCATGCCTGCACTGCGACACGCGGGGAGAGGTCTGGCAAATCGCAGGCAAAAAGAAGCCCGCCGAAGCGGGCATGGGGCGCTAGTCCTTTAGCAGCCCCTATCCTGTGACCATCCATGTGAAAAAATTGTGAAGCGCCGCACTCTTTACGACCTTTCGGTTGCACGGGCTGCATAATCAGACAATTCCTATAAAGTATTAGTACTTTAGCGCAGGGTTATTCATGTTCAGGCGGGTAATCCCGGGCATTAACCAATGCCTATGATTGAGCAGGCTGCGGGGTGTTCAAGTTTTACTGTGGGCGCGGGTACTAACTGATGCGTGCAAGTGGAGGGCAATTGAACCGTTTTGAATATGTTTGTGTCATTGCATTCGAATAACTTGAGTCACATTGTTGCCAGGCATGAAAAAGCCCTGTGCAGACAGGGCTTTGATTGAGTGCAGACTTCAGGCGCGAAGCCAGGAATCTACCGTGTCTGCGCCGTACTCTTCTTTCCAGGCTTTAAGGCCGCGATGATTACCGCCTTTGGTTTCTATCAGTTCGCCAGTGTGGGGGTTCTGGTACACCTTCAATACGCGCGCCTTGCGCTGTTTTGGCGCCGCCGCACCCCTTGCAGCGGAGGGTTTTGGGTCAAGAATGGCGATGACGTCACGAAGGTTTTTGCCGTAGGTTTTCATCAGGCCCAGCAGCTTTTGTTCGAACTCGATTTCCTTTCTCAGCCCGGCGTCATTCTTCAGGGCTTCCAATTGAGCCAGTTGTTCTTGAAGTGCCTTTTCAGCAGCGCGAAACTCAGCAAGTCTAGACAAAGTCATTACTCCATTCGTAGGATCGGCGGCGTGAGGCCGAAGCGAATTAATGATGTTTGGAATGCACAAGACAGGCAGGTCGACTGTCCAGAAAGTTCACCTGTACGAGCGAGCCCTTTGAAGCAAATATTTAAAAATGTTACGCAGACAAAAAAATTGTAGTTGTTAATTCATGCACTGCCAAGCGATGCAGGCGTCATATTTAAAAAAAGGCGATTATTTTTATAATCGCCTTTGTGTGGGGTTGTTTGTTATTAAGTGGGCGTTAAACGTGCCACTAAGGACTTGATAAAGTCTGCCGGCGGCATAGGCCGTGCAAACAGATAGCCTTGTAAAAACTCAACGCCTTGTGCGGCCAGGTACTGGCTTTGCTCTTCTGTTTCTATGCCCTCGGCAACAATGCCCAGGTCGAGCTTTGCGCCGAGCTCAATGATGCTGTCGAGGATATGCCTGGACAGCGCATCGGACCCGATCATGGCGACAAAACTCTGATCGATTTTCAAATAATCGACGTTGAACTCGCGCAAGTAACTCAAACTCGAATGCCCGGTACCAAAGTCATCCAGTGCAATCATTACGCCCAGGCTGTGCAATGCCGAAAACAACGCGTGAGTTGTTTCAGTGGGTACGATTAACTCGCGCTCGGTGAGCTCCAGTACCAGTTTGATATGCCCTTTGGGAAATGCGTCCAGAAACTCGCGGCAATCTTCAATCAGTTCCAGGTTCTGACAATGACGGGCTGCAATGTTGAACGCCAAATGAAAACCGGGGGCCATGGTGTGGATATGAGGGGCAAGCAATACGGCCGTTTGGCGCATCAGTGAGCGCGTCATTGGCACAATCAGGCCCGAGTGCTCGGCGAACGGAATGAACAAGTCCGGGCGCACCAGGCCTTCTGTGGGGTGCTGCCAGCGCATCAGTACTTCGGCGCCTGCCCATTGTTTGGTGTCCCCGCGCACTACCGGCTGGAAATAAGGAATGAACTCTTCAGCCTCCAGCCCCCGCTGCAATTCATGGGTGGGTGAAGATGAACGCTTTTTCAGCTGATGAACTGTGGCCGCCGAAATCATTCCCAGAAAGACCAGTAATGCCATGAGTCCAGGGTATTGAGCTTTCACAAAACGCCAGACCGTGCCGGAACTGAACCCCGCGACAACACTGTAAGGGTAGTGCGTGGAAGGCACTGTGACGGGGGCTACCGGATATGGCCCGGGCGGGGTGCTGCGCACTTGGCCAAAACGGTCAATCGAGTTGTCACCCACTTGAATCAATAACTGCGTGTACTGGTTGATCAGGCCCAATACATTGACCAGATGAAAGCCGTACAGGCTGACAATGACACCGGCGTGATCTTTTTCGCGTCGATAGATCAGCAAGGGTTCGTCAGGTGTCACCGTATTCCCTGGCAGCAGCCACAGTACGCCCTCGTTATAGTCCGCCGGATTAACCGCTTCTTTAAAGTTGCCAAACAGGGAGGTGCAATAAATCTGGTTTTCCCACACCAGGTTTACGGATCGCACGAACGGTCGGCGCGTCACCTGATCACGCAGGGCCAGCTCAACCTGGGGGCAATCCTGGCCAGCCAGTGGCAAGACCGCGTCCGCAGCCACCGCGGCATTGTCCAGCATCAAGTCAAACTGACGAATCGCCTCATGGGCGGTTTGACTGGCTTCCCACTCCAGCGAGCGGTTGGCCTGCCAAAATATGATGAACATGCCCAGGACAATGGGCAGCAGGCCAC
>JBILYW010000275.1:0-5189 GCA_044377555.1 Pseudomonas sp. | reverse complement strand
ATGGCCCGGGCCTGACCAAGGTCGATCCGGCCAACGCCCAGAAAGACTGGGCACATTACGGTAATGATGAAGGCGGCAGCCGCTTTGCTGCGCTGGACCAGATCAACCGCAGCAACGTGTCCAAGCTGGTTCCGGCCTGGACTTACCAGACCGGTGACGTCGCTGTCAGTAACGGCAACGGTGCGGAAGATCAGATGACCCCGCTGCAAGTGGGCGACAAGGTGTTTATCTGCACGCCGCACAACAACCTGATCGCGCTGGATGCCGACACCGGTAAAGAGTTGTGGAAAAACAACATCAACGCCGAATCGGCCGTCTGGCAGC
The DNA here is from genome assembly GCA_044377555.1 of Pseudomonas sp. Lineage (GTDB taxonomy): Bacteria > Pseudomonadota > Gammaproteobacteria > Pseudomonadales > Pseudomonadaceae > Aquipseudomonas. Next base: position 4,865 of record JBILYW010000275.1, on the reverse strand, counting down.
GTTGCCGTGGTCTGGCCTATTTTGACGCCACTGCCGCAGTCACCCAGCCAACCGATGGCAGCACCCCGGCCGCCGCTGTGACAGTTGCTCCCGGCGCTGCGTGCCAGCGTCGCCTGCTGACCAACACCATTGATGCGCGCCTGATTGCTGTGGACGCGGACACCGGCAAGTTCTGCCAGGACTTCGGTACCAATGGCCAGGTTGATCTGAAAGCAGGGTTGGGTAATGTCCCGGACTCTTACTACCAACTGTCGTCAGCGCCGTTGATGGCGGGCACCACTGTGGTGGTGGGCGGTCGTGTTGCCGATAACGTGCAAACCGACATGCCAGGCGGCGTGATCCGTGGTTTCGACGTAATGACCGGTGCCATGCGCTGGGCATTCGACCCGGGCAACCCGCAAGACAAACAAGCACCCGCTGACGGCCAGACCTACGTTCGCAGCACGCCTAACAGCTGGGCGCCAATGTCGTATGACCCGCTGATGAACACCGTGTTTTTGCCGATGGGCAGTTCGTCCACCGACATCTACGGCGTGGATCGCACGGCACTGGACCACAAGTACGGCGCATCCGTGCTGGCTCTCAACGCCACCACCGGTGAAGAAAAGTGGGTGTATCAAACCGTCCACAATGATCTGTGGGACTTTGACCTGCCGATGCAGCCAACCCTGATGGACTTCACCACGGTGGACGGCAGCAAGGTGCCTGCGCTGGTGATCGGTACCAAGGCCGGGCAGATTTTTGTACTGGACCGCCATACCGGCAAGCCGCTGACCAAGGTTGAAGAAGTACCGGTCAAGGCATCCAACATCCCGAACGAGCCCTACTCGCTTACTCAGCCAAAATCGGTGGGCATGCCGCAGATTGGCGCGCAGACCCTGACTGAGTCGGACATGTGGGGTGCAACCCCGTTCGATCAGATGCTGTGCCGTATCTCGTTCAAAAAAATGCGCTACGAGGGCTTGTACACCGCACCGGGCACCGATGTGTCTCTGAGCTTCCCGGGCTCTCTGGGCGGCATGAACTGGGGCGGAATGTCGACGGACCCGGTACACGGCTTTATCTTCGTCAATGACATGCGTCTGGGGCTGTGGGTCCAGATGGTGCCTCAGCAAAAAGACGCCAAGGCTTCTTCCGGCGGTGAAGCACTGAACACCGGCATGGGCGCAGTACCGCTCAAAGGCACTCCGTATGCCGTGAACAAGAACCGCTTCCTGTCGATTGCAGGCATTCCGTGCCAGGCGCCGCCTTTCGGCACGCTGACGGCTATCGATATGAAAACGCAGAAAGTCGCCTGGCAAGTGCCGGTTGGCACCGTTCAGGACACCGGCCCGCTGGGCATCAAAATGGGCCTGCAGCTGCCAATCGGGATGCCGACACTGGGCGGGACACTGTCCACTCAAGGTGGTCTGATCTTTATCGCCGGGACCCAGGACTACTACCTGCGCGCCTTTAACTCGGCCAACGGAGAAGAGGCCTGGAAAGCCCGCCTGCCTGTGGGCAGCCAAGGTGGCCCAATGACCTTTGTGTCCCCCAAAACCGGCAAGCAGTACATCGTCATCACCGCCGGTGGTGCACGCCAGTCGGTTGATCGCGGTGACTATGTGATCGCTTACGCCCTGCCTGACCAGTAACAAAACGCCAGAACCGAAAAAGCCCGCTGCCACCTATTGGTGACAGCGGGCTTTTTTTATCCGCAGATTACGCCTTGCTCAACAACACCCGCGTGACCCGCCGCTCTTCAACCTCGACCACGGTCATGTTCCAGCCTTCCCAGGTCAGCTTGTCGCCCACCAGGGGCAGACGGTCCAGCATGCTCATGACCATACCGCCAAGTGTTTGATAGTCATCGGTGGCCTTGGCTGCAAAGCCGGTGTGCTGACGGATCTGGCTCAGGTTCAAGGCACCGCTCACCAGGTAGCCGTCCTCCCGGGTAACGATATTCGGACCTTCGATCTCGCTGGCATCAGGCAACTCGCCGGCGATGGATTCCAGAATGTCGGTCATGGTCAACAGGCCGATAAAATCACCGAACTCGTTCACCACAAACGCAATGTGCGTCGACTCTTTGCGCATCTGCTCCAGCGCATTGAGGATCGTGAAGCTGTCCAGCAAGTTGACGGCCTTGCGCGCCATGGCTTCCAGATCGGGTTCGTGACCGGCCAGCAGCTCTTTGAGCAGTTCCTTTTTGTGGACAAAGCCCAGCGGCTCGTCAACACGCCCGTCCCGGATCAAGGGCAAGCGGGAGTACGAAGAGTGCATCAGCGTTGTGCGAATGGTGTCTGCCGAATCCGCCAGGTCGATATGATCGATCTCGGCTCGTGGCGTCATCACCGTGCGAATCGGACGCTCCGCCAGTTGCAGCACACCGCTGATCATGACGCGCTCGCGGCGATGGAAGACTTCCTGGTCATTGCCGCCTTCCAGCATGTCAGCAATCTCCTCCCCCACCTCATCGGCACCCAGCGTACGACCGCCCAGCAAACGCATCACGGCATGGGCCGTGCGTTCACGCATGGGGCGCATGCCCTGCACGCTTTTCTTGCGTCGCGCACGGGCAATCTGGTTCAACACTTCGATCAGAATAGAGAAGCCGATGGCCGCGTACAGGTAGCCTTTGGGGATATGGAAACCCAGGCCCTCTGCAGTCAGGTTAAAGCCGATCATCATCAAAAAGCCCAGACACAGCATGATCACGGTCGGGTGGCTGTTGACGAAATTGGTCAGCGGCTTGCTGGCAATGATCATCAGGCCAATGGAGAACACCACTGCAATCATCATCACCGACAGGTGTTCAACCATACCCACTGCGGTAATCACCGCGTCCAGCGAGAACACCGCATCGAGCACCACAATCTGCGCCACGATCGGCCAGAACATCGCGTAACTCATCGTCGACGAGCGTTCGGCCACGTGCCCTTCCAGGCGTTCATGCAGCTCCATGGTGGCTTTGAACAGCAGGAACAAACCACCGAACAGCATGATCAGGTCTCGGCCGGAGAAGGACTTGTCGAAGACTTCAAACAGCGGCTGAGTCAGCGTCACCATCCACGAGATGCCGGCCAGCAGGCCCAGGCGCATCACCAGTGCCAGCGTAAGGCCAATCACCCGGGCGCGGTCGCGCTGCTCAGGCGGCAGCTTGTCCGCCAGAATGGCGATAAACACCAGGTTATCAATGCCCAGTACCAGTTCCAGCACAATCAGGGTCAACAGGCCGAGCCAGGCCGTGGGATCTGCAATCCATTCCATAGGTATCAGTCAATCTCACGAAGGTTCAGGGTTAACGAAGAGCGCGCACAGGCAAACGAAGCAACGGATGTGCTTTCGAAAAACGGAGGGCAGAAGAAAGGTGCTGCGCGCTCGATACCGATGATCAAGCGGGAGGGTGTGGCCGGCTGATAACAGCGACTGGGTGGTTCCTTGAGGGTGTTCATATAAACCTGTAGTGAATTGGGGATGCAATCCTACAGCCATTCCCCACAATTCCTATATGCAGACTTATTACAAAATTTAACAAGTTACTCCCCTGCTGCGGCCCATTACTCGACCTGTTGTGCAAACCATTGCCACACGTGCGCACACGCCGGATGCGAGGCGGCAGAAGGCTGCAGGCACAGTGAGTAGTTGCCGCCGGTTTTCAGCGGCTCTCCGAACGGGATCACCAGCACGCCACGCTGAATGGACTCTGCAGCCAGTGTCATATCCGTGACAGCCACCCCCAGGCCACGGGCAGCGGCGTCCAGTGCCAACTCATCAAGGTTGAACGGGATATGCCTGTAGGCAGCCAATGGCTTGCCCCCGTTGGCTGCCAGCCAATCAATCCAGGCCTGCTGATCGGCCGAGCGATGCAGCAGCGCAAAGCGCACCAGATCGTCCATTGAGGTCAGCGGCCCCGTGGCCGGTGCGCATACAGGCACCAGTGCTTCGTCAAACAGCGCCATGCAGGCCGGGTCGCTGGAAGGCCGGGCCAGATAGAGGATATAGGCGTCGCTGTCGCTGGCCGGTTCGACAATTTCAGTCGCCACCGTCTCTATCGACAGGGCAATGTCCGGGTGTTGCAGGTAAAAGTCGCTTAGCTTTGGCAATAACCAGCGCACCGCCAGCGACACATGCATGCGGATGCGAAAGGGCCGCTGTTGCGGCGAAAGCCGGTCTTCAAGCGCTTTCAATTGCCCAAGAATGCTGCGGGCACTGGCGAGCACCTGCTCGCCTTCTGCGGTCATCCGCACGCTGCGGCTGGTTCTGGAGAACAGGGCGACGCCGAAGTGCGCCTCCAGTTGCTGGATCTTTCGACTGACTGCACTTTGGGTCAAACACAGTGTTTGCGCCGCATGGGTAAAACTGCCCGAGTCAGCAACCTCTACCAGCGCCTGCAAGCCTTGAAGTGATGGTACGTGGCGAACTTTATCCATGCGTTTTTAGCATCAATCAATGAATTTATAACGTTGGTTATATCACCCCGCCCGGCATAAATTCCAGCTATAGAGAGTGCAGCTCGATAGCAGTCATGCGATTAGTGCATGTATTGGGTACCGGCACCACGACCGTCAAGCGAGGTGAAACGTGAAGAATGAATGTGGCTGGATTGCCCTGGCAGGAAGTTCCCCCGGCCGTGATCACCTCAAAGGTCCCGAAAAAGCCGACTGGCTGATCATCGGCGGCGGTATCACCGGGCTGAGTGCAGCCCATTCACTGGCGCAGCTGCACCCCGAAGCACGCATTGTTGTCGTCGACCGCCAGCGCGCAGCACAAGGGGCTTCTGCGCGCAATTCAGGGTACGCCGTGGCCCACGAAAACCCGGGTGACGGCGAGCTGATCGGCACCGGCGGGTTTGCCGGCTTTGCCGTGGACTCATCGATTGGCCA
>JBILYW010000274.1:0-5213 GCA_044377555.1 Pseudomonas sp. | reverse complement strand
TCAAGCACGTTCTGGTTAACGATGCCCTCTTCACGCAGGCGCTGAATCAGCCGCTCACGAGTGCGCTCTGAAGTCATGCCAATGCCGCGGTGCATCATGCCATCCTGCTCGCGTGCCATTAGCCCATGCCCTCCAGCCAGCTATTGAGGTTTTTGAAGCCATCGCCAAAGGTGCGATCCAGTTGCAGCGGCGTGATCGAGACATACCCCTGCATCACCGCATGGAAATCCGTACCCGGCCCGCCGTCCTCGGCGTCACCTGCCGCTGCAATCCAGTAGCCGGCCCTGCCCCGTGGATCAACCACCCGAACCGGCGCTGCTGCGCGTGCGCGATGCCCAAGGCGGGTAAGTTGAATGCCGCGGATCTTGTCCAGTGGCAGGTTGGGGATATTCACGTTCAGGACAGTGCGCGCAGGCAAGTCCAGCGACCGGTGGGCCTCAAGCAGCTTGCGCGCAAAAAACGCCGCAGTCGGCAAGTTGTCTACCTGACGCGACACCAACGAAAAGGCAAACGAAGGACGATCCAGAAAACGACCCTCAAGTGCAGCAGCCACGGTGCCCGAATACAACACATCATCACCCAGGTTGGCACCCAGATTTATGCCTGAAACCACCATGTCCGGCTGTTGCTCCAGCAAGCCGTGAAGGCCCAGGTGCACACAATCGGTCGGGGTGCCATTAACGCTGATAAAGCCATTGGCCAGGGTGTTCGGATGCAGGGGCCGGTCCAGCGTCAGCGAGCTGCTCGCTCCGCTTTTGTCCTGCTCGGGCGCAATGACCACGCACTCGGCGTAATCGGCCAATGCACCATAGAGCGCAGCCAGGCCCGGGGCAGTCACCCCATCATCATTTGAAATCAGAATACGCATAGGCTATCCGTTTGATCCAACGGCACCAGATCAACAAGCTCTCGCACCAGGACAGTGGCGAAGCATCCGGCCGGCAAAACAAATTCCAGTTGCAGAATGTCAGGCTCCGGATAATGCCACGTCAACCGGCCAATGGGCAGTCGCAGGATGCGTCGCTCATGGCTCATGCCAGCCCGAACCAGCCAGTCACGCAGAGCCGCTTCGCGCTCTGCTATGGATTGCTCCAGCGCATGGGTCACGCCGGTGGTCGGTGATTCGCCTTCACCCCACTGCGGACCGGTGGGGTGAAGGTCGAGAATGGCCAGACGCGGGTCGCTGCACTCGGCCTCGCCAGCCGGGAAAAAACTGCGGCTGTCGGTAAAGGCCAGCAAATCGCCGACCTGTGCCCGCTGCCAGCTGCCATCAGCCACCCGCGCCGCCAGCACCTGATTGAACAGATAGCTGCGGGCGGTGGATAGCAACCGCGAACGAACGTTGCGCTGCTCAGGCAAGGCCTTGCGCGCAGCATAGTCACGGGCCTCGCCCAGGTTGCCGCCCTGCCAGCCGAAACGCTGGGTACCGAAGTAGTTCGGCACGCCCTGCCTGGCTATCAACTGAAGGCGCTGCTCCAGTGCGTCCTTGTCACCGGCCATTTGCGTCAGGCGCAAGGTGAAACCGTTGGCCGCATGGGCCCCACGCTGCAATTTGCGTTTGTGGCGTGAGGTTTTGAGAATTTTCAGCGTGTCGTTTTCTGCGCCCGACAAATCAGGGTCTGCCTTGCCGGGCAACTGCACGCTGAACCACTGGCGGGTCAACGCCTGACGGTCCTTGAGGCCCGCGTAGCTGACCGTGCGCAAAGGCACGCCCGCCGCCTTGGCAATGCGCCGGGCAGCTTCTTCGGTGTTCAGACCGCGTTTTTCGACCCACAACCATAGGTGTTCGCCGTCTCCGGACAGCGGGATATCCAGTACTTCGTCGACCTGGAAGTCCTCTGCCGTGGCTTTGAGCACCGCAGTGCCCAAGGCTTCGCCGTAGGCACGCGGGCCCAGCAAATCAAACTCGTTCATGCGCGAACCAACAACGCAATGGAATGCACCGCGATACCTTCTTCACGCCCTACGAAACCGAGTTTTTCGGTGGTGGTGGCCTTTACGTTTACCTGGTCCAAATCAACCTCTAGATCCGCCGCAATCAGCGCGCGCATCGTTTCAATATGCGGCGCCATTTTCGGCGCCTGGGCAATGATGGTGTTGTCGACATTGCCGACTTTCCAGCCCTTGGCATGGATCAGACCCACGACATGACGCAGCAGGACGCGGCTGTCAGCGCCCTTGAAGGTCGGATCGGTGTCCGGAAAATGCTTGCCGATGTCGCCCAGTGCCGCAGCACCCAACAAGGCATCGCTGAGGGCGTGCAGCAAGACATCACCATCAGAGTGGGCCAGCAGCCCGAATTTGTGGGAGATCCGCACGCCGCCCAACGTTATGAAATCGCCTTCAGCGAAACAGTGCACATCATAGCCGTGGCCAATACGCATAAAAAAACGCCCCGATTAAGTCAGGGCGTGATTCTACCTACTTTGACCAACATTGGGCGCTATTAGCTCAGAGCATCGGCGTGATGGCGCAAGTGGTCGTCAATGAAACTGGCGATAAAGAAATAGCTGTGGTCGTAGCCCGGCTGCAGACGCAAGGTCAGCGGGTAGTCGGCCAGTTTGGCAGCCTGTTGCAGCGCTTCGGGTTTGAGCTGAACGGCCAGGAAGTCATCCCGGTCACCCTGGTCAACCAGCAGCGGCAGCTTCTCACGTGCCTCCCCCATCAACACGCTCGCATCCCACTCACGCCAGCGCGCACGCTCATCGCCCAAATAATGGGAGAACGCCTTTTGCCCCCACGGGCAGTCCATCGGGTTGCTGATCGGCGCAAACGCTGACACCGACTGATAGCGCCCAGGGTTGCGCAGCGCACAGACCAACGCCCCGTGCCCGCCCATCGAATGCCCGCTGATACCGCGTTTCTGCGAAGCCGGGAAATGCGCCTCGACCAACGCGGGCAACTCCTGCACCACATAATCGTGCATCCGATAATGCTTGGCCCAAGGTTCCTGAGTAGCATTCAGGTAAAAGCCCGCGCCCAGACCGAAATCCCAGGCGCCCTGGGGATCATCCGGCACACCTTCGCCACGGGGGCTGGTGTCAGGCGCGACGATGATCAGCCCCAGTTCGGCGGCCATCTTCATCGCCCCGGCCTTGTGCATGAAATTCTCATCATTACAGGTCAGGCCAGAGAGCCAGTACAGCACCGGCAACTTTGCGCCCTGCTCGGCCTGAGGTGGCAGATACACGGCAAATACCATGTCGCAGCCCAGCACTTGCGAGCGATGCCTGTAACGCTTGTGCCAGCCGCCAAAGCTTTTCTGGCAGGAGATATTTTCCAATGTCATGGGCAGCTCCAGACAGCAAGTAAAACGCCCGCGCCCACAGGGGGATTTAGGCGTTTAAGGCTTGCTGCTGTTAGTTAGAAATGGATGACAGCACGGATGCTTTTGCCTTCGTGCATCAAGTCAAATGCCTTATTGATATCTTCCAGACCCATCGTGTGGGTGATGAAGGTATCCAACGGGATCTCGCCGCTTTGCGCCATGTCGACATAGCTTGGCAGCTCAGTACGACCGCGCACGCCGCCAAATGCCGAACCGCGCCAGACGCGACCGGTCACAAGCTGGAACGGACGGGTGGAGATTTCCTGACCGGCACCGGCCACACCGATGATCACGGACTCGCCCCAACCCTTGTGGCAGCACTCCAGCGCCGCACGCATCAGGTGCACATTGCCGATGCACTCGAAGGAGAAATCGACACCGCCGTCGGTCATGTCGACTATCACTTCCTGAATCGGACGATCGAAGTCTTTCGGGTTCACGCAATCAGTGGCACCCAACTGCCGGGCGATTTCAAACTTGGCCGGGTTGATGTCGATGGCAATGATGCGCGCCGCCTTGGCTTTCACCGCGCCGATAACCGCCGACAGGCCAATGCCGCCCAGACCGAAGATGGCCACCGTGTCGCCCGGCTTGACCTTGGCAGTGTTGAGCACCGCACCAATACCGGTGGTCACGCCGCAACCCAGCAGGCAAACCTTCTCCAGTGGTGCATCTTTCTGGATTTTCGCGACCGATATTTCCGGCAGTACGGTGTACTCCGAGAAGGTCGAAGTCCCCATGTAATGGAAAATCGGCTGCCCCTTGTAGGAGAAGCGCGTAGTACCGTCTGGCATCAAGCCTTTGCCTTGGGTCGCGCGAATTGCCTGACACAGGTTGGTTTTGCCGGACAGGCAGAACTTGCACTTGCGGCACTCCGGTGTGTACAGAGGGATCACATGATCACCGACAGCAACCGAAGTCACGCCCTCGCCGATTGCCTCGACGATAGCGCCGCCTTCGTGGCCCAGGATCGACGGGAAGATGCCTTCCGGATCAGCGCCCGACAAGGTGTAGGCATCCGTATGGCAAACGCCCGACGCCACAACCCGCAGCAGCACTTCGCCAGCCTTGGGCATGGCAACGTCAACTTCTACGATTTCCAGCGGCTTTTTGGCCTCGAACGCTACGGCAGCACGTGACTTGATCATCGATCGTCTCCAGCAAAGTAAAAACAAGACGCCGAGTGTAAATCAGCGCCGGGTGATTAATAATCCAGGCAAAAGCAAAACATTATTGCCATACAGGGATAATCAGCCGTGAATGAAAACCGCTGGGAAGGCATCGACGAGTTTGTGGCCGTGGCCGAGTGCAGCCAATTCACTGCAGCAGCGGAACGCCTTGGGGTTTCATCGTCACATATCAGTCGCCAGGTCGCCCGCCTCGAAGAGCGCCTGCAAACCCGCCTGTTCTATCGCAGTACCCGAAAGGTGACGTTGACCGAAGCAGGGCATACCTTTTTACAACATTGCCAGCGCCTGCAAGACGGGCGCGAAGAAGCACTGCGAGCTGTCGGTGATCTGGCCAGCGAACCCAAAGGCATGCTGCGCATGACCTGCGCGGTGGCCTATGGCGAGCGTTTTATTGTGCCGCTGGTCACGCGCTTTATGGGGTTGTACTCGCAGTTGCGGGTCGATATAGAGCTCAGCAATCGACCATTGGACCTGGTGCATGAAAGCCTTGATCTGGCGATTCGGCTGGGGCGTCTGCAGGACTCAAGGCTGGTGGCCACGCGGCTTGCGCCCAGGCGCATGTATGTATGCGCTTCGCCCTCCTACCTTGAGCATTACGGCCGCCCTCACAGCCTGTCGGAACTGAGCCGGCATAACTGCTTGATTGGCAGTTCGGACCTGTGGCAACTGCAACAGGACGGAAGAGAGTTTTCCCA
>JBILYW010000273.1:0-5214 GCA_044377555.1 Pseudomonas sp. | reverse complement strand
AACACATTGACGTTTTCGAGCTGCAAGCGCTGGCGATTGCGCTCGGCCAGGGCCACGGCTTCAAGTACGCGGTCAACCGCAGTGACTTGCCAGGCGGCGCGCTCGCTGGCCAGCGCCAGGGCAATTGCGCCGCTGCCGGTGCCCAGATCGAGCACCTTGGCCGGGGTTGCGGGTAGCAAGTCCAGCGCGGTTTCGACCAGCAGCTCGGTGTCGGGACGCGGGATCAACGTGTGCGGTGCCACTTCCAGATCAAGATTCCAGAAACCCTGCTGCCCCAGAATGTAGGCCACCGGCTCACCGGCCCGGCGACGCAACAGGAACTGCGAGAAGGCCAAAGCCGCTTCGCTGCTGACAATTTTCTCTGGCCATGTGTGCAAATAACTGCGCGACTTGCCCAGGGCGGCAGCCAGCAGCAGCTCCGCATCAAGACGGGCAGTTGGCGAGTCAGGCAGTTCAGCAGCCCGTAACAAGCTGGCAATAATAGTCATTTATTCACCCAGGGCGGTCAGTTGGTCAGCCTGAAACTCCGCCAATAATGGCTCGATAACGGCATCAACGCCGCCAGCCAGTACGTCATCCAAGGAATACAGGGTCAGGTTGACGCGATGGTCGGTCACTCGCCCCTGCGCGAAATTGTAAGTGCGGATGCGCTCGGAGCGATCCCCCGAGCCCACCAGTGACTTGCGCTCACTGGCAATCGCATTGGCCGCAGCACTGGTTTGCTGGTCATTCAACTTGGCGGAAAGCCAGGACATCGCCCGCGCCCGGTTCTTGTGCTGGGAACGCTCTTCCTGGCACTCCACCACAATGCCCGAGGGCAAGTGCGTGATACGGATCGCCGAGTCGGTCTTGTTGACGTGCTGACCACCCGCCCCCGAGGAGCGGTAGGTATCGACCCGTAAATCAGACGGGTTGATCTCAATGGCTTCTTGCTCGTCCGGCTCGGGCAGTACTGCCACGGTGCAGGCGGAGGTGTGGATACGACCCTGGGACTCGGTGGCGGGGACGCGCTGCACGCGGTGTACACCCGACTCGAACTTCAGCTTGCCGTAAACATTCTCGCCCTCGACACGGGCAATGACTTCTTTATAGCCGCCATGTTCGCCGCTGTTTTCTGACAAGATTTCCAGCTTCCAGCCACGACGCTCGGCGTAACGGGAATACATGCGAAACAGGTCGCCAGCAAAAATGGCCGCTTCATCGCCGCCGGTCCCGGCGCGAATTTCGAGGAAAACGTTGCGCCCGTCGTTAGGGTCTTTAGGCAACAGCATGCGCTGCAAGTCACCTTCAAGCTCGACCAGGCGCTCTTTGGCTTCGCGAACTTCTTCGACCGCCATTTCACGCATGTCCGGGTCGCTGTCCTTAAGCAACGCCTGTGCGCCTTCAAGGTCTGCCTGTACTTTCAGCCATAGCCCGTAAGTCGCGACAATGGGTTCAACTTCGGCGTATTCCTTGGAATAAGCGCGGAATTTGGTTTGATCAGAAATGACTTCGCCATCGCCAAGCAATGCGGTCAGTTCTTCAAAACGGTCCTGGAGGATGTCCAGCTTATTAAGCAGTGACGCTTTCATTACTATTTTTTATCCGCAGAGCTATGCGAGGAGCCCTCACCGAGGGCAAAAAGTTCTTGGGCCATGGCCAGCGCATCGAGGCGGCCTTCGGCAGAAAGCTTCTTCAGCTGGACGCTGGGTGCGTGCAGCAATTTATTGGTCAGACCGCGCGCCAGTTGTACCAGCACGTCTTCTGGGTTGCTGCCGTTGGCGAGCATGCGCTGGGCTTTTTGCAGCTCTTCGTCGCGCAGGCGCTCGCTTTGCTGGCGGTAGGCCTTAAGTACATCGACCGCAGCCAGCTCGCGCAAACGCACCATGAAGTCGTCAGCGCCAATGCTGACCATCTCTTCCGCCGCCTGAGCAGCGCCCTGACGACTCTTGAGGTTTTCGGCAACCACCTCGTGAAGATCATCGACGGTATAGAGGTAAACGTCGTCCAACTCGCCGACTTCAGGCTCGATATCGCGGGGGACAGCAATATCGACCATGAAAATAGGCTTGTGCTTGCGCAGCTTCAAGGCGCTTTCGACCGCGCCCTTGCCCAAAATCGGCAACTGGCTGGCCGTGGAGCTGATAACGATATCGCTATGCACCAGCTCTTGAGGAATGTCCGACAGCAGCACCGCGTGGGCTCCGAACTGTGCAGCCAGCGTGCTGGCGCGCTCCAGGGTACGGTTGGCCACCACGATGCGCTTGACCCCCAGGTCGTGCAGGTGCCGGGCGACCAGGGTAATGGTCTCGCCCGCCCCGATCAGCAAGGCCTGGCTGCGCTGCAAGTCACTGAAGATCTGCTTGGCCAGGCTGACGGCGGCAAAGGCCACAGACACCGGGTTTTCGCCGATGGCAGTGTCGGTGCGCACCTGTTTGGCCGAGTTGAAGGTCGCTTGAAACAAACGCCCCAACAAAGGCCCGACGGTGCCCGCCTCACGTGCCACGGCGTAGGCCGATTTCATCTGGCCGAGGATTTGCGGCTCGCCCAGCACCAGCGAATCCAGGCCAGAAGCCACGCGCATCATGTGACGAACGGCAGCATCGTCCTCATGGACATAGGCACAAGCCCGCAATTCTTCGAGGCTGAGGTTGTGATAATCCGCCAGCCACTTGAGCACACTGTCAGGCGAAAGGTGGTCCTGCTCTATATAGAGCTCACTGCGATTGCAGGTGGAGAGGATCGCAGCTTCGCGACTGTCGGTTAGGCGGCAGAGCTGCTGCAAGGCCTCAACCAACTGCTCTGGAGTAAATGCCACGCGCTCGCGGACGTCTACTGAAGCAGTCTTGTGGTTAATACCGAGTGCGAGGAAGGCCATTCAAGATCGCTGATGATGACGAGAAGCCGGCAATTGTCCTACTTCGCCAGATTGAGAACAACCATTGCTGACTATTGTCTCTATAGTTAACGTCTGTTGAACACATCATCAGCCCCCGGATATCGATAGTCGCACCTGCTAGGGTTTGCGTCATCGCATGTGTCATGATGCCCAAACCGCAGGTAAGTCGCCCTTCTCTTATATGAATAGATCCTCCGCGTTGCTCCTTGCTCTCGTCCTCCTTGGTGGCTGTCAGGTCCTGGCTCCCACGTCCCCGGAAGATTCATCCGCGGCCGAAGACGTCGCCACCGCCCCGGCAAAGCCCACCGTCTACAGTTCGTTCAGCGAAGAAACGCTGTACAGCCTGTTGAGCGCCGAGCTGGCCGGTCAACGTAATCGCCTGGATATCGCACTCGATAACTACGTGACCCAGGCGATCAATACACAGGACCCCGGCATCTCCGAGCGTGCGTTCCGTATTGCCGAGTACCTGGGCGCCGATCAGGCCGCACTCGATACATCGCTGATCTGGGCCAAAAACGCCCCGGACGACCTTGAAGCGCAACGCGCTGCCGCCATTCAGCTGGCACGCAATGGTCGCTATGACGACTCCATGGCCTACATGGAAAAAGTCCTGCAAGCCAAAGGCGACACTCACTTCGACTTCCTGGCCTTGTCCGCGATAGAAACAGATGCCGACACCCGGGCTGGCCTGCAAAAAAGTTTTGATCGCCTGCTGATCAAGCATCCGGACAACGGCCAGCTGATTTTCGGCAAGGCCTTGTTGATGCAACAGGACGGCGATGCAGAAGGCGCGCTGAAGCTGCTGGAAAAAAACCCGCCGCAAGACGGTGAGGTTGCCCCGGTGCTGCTGCGGGCCCGCTTGCTGCAAAGCCTCAATCGCGGCGATGAAGCACTGCCGCTGCTGAAAAAGAGCATTCGCCAGTACCCCGACGACAAGCGTCTGGGGCTCACCTACGCCCGAACCCTGGTCGAACAGAACCGAATGGACGAGGCCAAGGTGCAATTTGCCAGCCTGGTCCAGCAATACCCCGAAGATGACGAACTGCGCTTCTCCCTGGCACTGGTCTGCCTGGAAGGCAAGGCCTGGGACGAGGCCGAGGGTTATCTGCAAGAACTGATCGAGCGCGACAGCCATGTTGATTCGGCGCATTTGAACCTGGGCCGTATTGCCGAAGAGCGCAATGATCCCGAGGGTGCGCTTACCGAGTACGCACTGGTAGGCCCCGGCAATGACTATCTGCCAGCACAACTGCGCCAGGCGGATATTCTGGTCAGTCACGGCCGTGGCGCCGAAGCGGCCCGCAAGCTGGCAGCAGCCCGCGATACGCAGCCCGACTACGCCATTCAGCTGTACCTGATCGAGGCCGAAACCCTGGCCGCGAACAAACAGACCGATCGGGCCTGGAATGTGCTGCAACAGGCACTCAAGCAATACCCGGACGATTTGAACCTGCTGTATTCACGCGCCATGCTGGCCGAGAAGCGCAACGATCTTGGCCAAATGGAGCGAGACCTGCGCACCATCATCCAGCGCGAACCCGACAATGCCATGGCCCTGAACGCGCTGGGTTATACGCTTTCGGACCGAACCACGCGTTACGCCGAAGCCAAGGCGCTGATCCAGCAGGCCTACGACCTGACCCCGGATGACCCGGCAGTGCTCGACAGCCTGGGCTGGGTAAATTTCCGCCTTGGCAATCTGGACGAGGCCGAACGCTTGCTGCGCCAGGCCCTGGAGCGCTTCCCGGATCAGGAAGTCGCGTCTCACCTAGGTGAGACGCTGTGGGCCAATGGCAAGCAGCGTGAAGCCAAGCAAATCTGGGCCAAGTTCCTTAAAGAGAATCCTGACAGCCCTCTCCTGCGCAAAACCATCTTGCGCCTGACCGGATCCGAGAATCTTTAATCATGCTTTATCGCCATCTGCGACACCTCATCGCCTTTAGCCTGATCGCCCTGCTCGCCGGTTGCGCGGGCTTCGGCGCCCGCGAATCGGTGGAGGGCCATGGCAGCCCTGCCCTGTGGTCTGCACATAAACAGCAACTGACCCAACTCGACGGCTGGCAAATCAACGGCAAAGTCGGCATTCGTGCCCCTAAAGACTCAGGCAGCGCCACACTGTTCTGGCTGCAACGTCAGGACTATTACGATATTCGCCTTTCCGGGCCGCTGGGCCGAGGGGCTGCACGCCTGACCGGGCGCCCGGGAAATGTCGCTCTCGAAGTCGCCAATCAGGGCCGCTATGAAGCGCCAACCCCGGAAGCCTTGCTGGGTGAACAATTGGGCTGGAGCCTGCCGGTGTCACATCTGGTCTGGTGGGTACGCGGCCTGCCTGC
>JBILYW010000272.1:0-5217 GCA_044377555.1 Pseudomonas sp. | reverse complement strand
GCCAATTGGGTCTGCAGCGTCTCGAACTCCACGCGCAACCGCTCAACCTCTGCGCGCCTGCTTGCTTCTGTACCGCCCAGTGTTTCCAGAAAGTGCAAAACCGCTTCGTAATTCAGCGCCGGGTACAGAGTTCTGACTTGGCGAACCAGGTCCAGGGGCTGGTCCGACGCACCCTGGCTCAGCCAGATGGGGTACGCGACAAACGAAATATCCACCTTCATCGGTGGTTTGGCTCCGGACTCTGGCGGTTCCAGCCCCAACAGGGTTTTGACCTGAGCTCTATGGGTGACCGCCAGGTCGCTGATCTTTCTGGCCAGGGCCTGAGTGTCGCCCGCATCCTTGATCGAGATGCTCGCACGCTCCGTTTCGCTCAGGGCATGCAAGATGGACGAGAGCAAATTGTTATCGATCACAGAGGCTTCATTGAGTGCCTGGCCCTCTGGTGTAAAAGCCCGATAGCGATCGTCATGCCTGACCAGGATCCGCGCAGCGCCGACGGCGGACCCAATGCTGTCGAGCACAGGACCGTTCACATTGCTGGAGCGCACTTCGATCCTTATATCGGCGGGCCAGCCCGGCAGCGACTGCAGCATATGCAGGGTGAGCCTTTCGCTGTCAGGGGTAGCCGCAGCGCTTAAATACAAACCCTCGTAAGCACGGGCCAGGCGCACCTCCCTGGCGCTCCAGACGATCTGCTCGGCCAGACGCGGCGCGATCATGCCCTTGTCCAGAAAGCGGGATTTCTCGTTGCCGGTGGTGTGCCCGAGCAGGTTTTCTATGACACTTTTGGGCAGTTGCGGGTATTTGTCTTGCACCAGCAGCACCTGCGCATCGCTGCTTTTCTCCTGGTTCTCGTAAACCGAGCGCAACAATTGGGCTGCGCGCTTGAGCCCATGAGCCGCAATTTTTTTAGCCAACGCGAGCATGCGCGCCTCGAGGATCGGGGGGTACTCGCCCAGCAAACCACGGGTATCGGCCTCATTCATCCGCGAGAGCAAGGCGCGCAGCAGGTTGCCGTTACGGGTTTCGTCGCGAGCGATTCTGATGCGCGGCACGCTACTGCTCAGATCACTCCCGTATTGCTGCAAGGTATTGCCTTGTGCATCCAGCACCTGCAGCACTTTGTCACGGGGCCATCCGGGCAAGCTTTGCATCAACAGCAACTGCAGGTCGCTGCGGGCGTCGGCAAGCGAGTGGTACGCCTGCATTTTTTGCACGAAACCCTGGATTTCCCGGTCGATCGCAAAGCGTTTCCAGGTGTCGATCAGCATGGGCGGCGGGGTCAGGTTATTCATGTGTACCTGGCGCAACACCCCTTCATTGGTGTTGCTCACGGCCATAATTGCGTGGCATGCCTCGTCGTTGAATGACTGAGGTTCTGCGCGCAATCTTCGCAGCAGCTGAAGCCTGGACCATTGCAGCGGGTTCTCGATTTTTTGCCGCCATGCCCCATCGCCGTTGTGCTCCAGGATCGGCGTGTTGACCCCGACTTTTTCGGGGTGCGTGAATCGCCACTTGTGCAGCGCGGCATCGAATTCAACCTGATAAACCACACCGTACAACGACAGGTATTTTTTACCCTCTATCTCGTAAAGCCCCAACTCGCCAGGTGGCCGATCATGGGCCAATACCACCGCACGCTGGTATTGCGTCGTGGTTTTGTCCCAAAGGTTCACTTCCCCGCCGGGCTGACGATTGGCCAGCATCGCATCGCCCAGTGCCTTGCGCAGGCCCACTATGCTGATGCCCTGCATGCCCAACCGGGCACGCTCATGCAGCTTGAGCGTCCAGGTCAGCGCCAGATAGAAGCTGTCCGGGGTTGAGCTGAAAGTGGTACTGCCTTGCCGATGGGGGTCCAGGACTTCATAGACGCCATTGCCGTGATGGTGCAGTACGACGGTGGTGTCGTCGGGCCCGGAGAAAACATGGGCGCGGGCCAGGGAAGGGTCGAGGGCGTCGGTAATCACCAGCCGACGATTGAGCTTGTCGTGCAAGGCCCCCCGCGCAAACTCACGGGCCCATGCATCGATGTCACGGGTGTAGGCCCGTGCGTGATAAATACCGTCCAGGGCCTGGTCGACACGCAGCTTGGTCTTGAGTCGATCCGCTGCGGCGGCAAACGGCAGCGGCTGGGAGTTGTGCTCCAGGGCGCGGGTCACCTGGTACGCACTGAAGGGATGGTTAACCAGCAGCGTCTCGATACTCTCGATGGACAACGAAGGGTTGAGTTCATGCAGCTTGCCAAGCAGTGGTGATGTGCTGTCCGAGATCGGCGGGCAAACCAGCGGCAAGTACTTGCCGCCGGCATCGGCGCTGGCAATCGGGTCGCTGCGCTTGTGCCCTTCAAGCCCCGTGAGTGCCTTGAATAACAGCGGTTTGTCTTCCCGGGCCAACGCAGTTATTTGACGGCCAATGGCGGCGATGCGCCCGGCCTTGTCCACACCGGGATTGCTCTCGCGCCCCAGCCTTGACGCTTCGGGCAATTGGTCGAGGATCAAGGCCAGCATATCCTGCAACTGTGTACTGCCCTGGGTGGTATCACCCTTGGCCACGTATGAGCCGTGATCCAGGCGCTTGATCTCGATACGGGCAAGCGGCGTACCGGGGCGGTAATCCTTGCCATATGTCTCAATCACCGCGTCTTGCAGGTCGAGTACATCCAGCACTGCGTCCACCGGCCAGTGCTCCAGTTGCGTCAGCACGCTCAACACCGCACCGCCGGCGTTGAACGGCATGTCACCGTGCAGTGGCAATTCGTTAACGATGCGCTCGATGAGCCGATCGGCCATCAGCCGCCGTACCCCGTCAGCCAGCGGCCCCGGTATGGGCTTGCCGTGCCAGGTGTCTTGCAACTGTTCACGGGAGGTCGCGGTAATGCTCAGCATCTGCTCGATATCCCCAAGCCCCGAGCCCGGGTTCTCGACCGCCAGCATGCGTTGCAGCAGTTGGGCATCGCTCAGGCCCTGGACATCGTCGAGCGCCAGCCCCCACACCTTGGCCACGGGATCGAACACCACGCCAGGCCGGTACACCCGGGCATCAACGGCGGCAAGTTGGTAGCGCTTGCTTACAGGGTCGAGCGTGACTTCGACAGCCAGGCCCTTGTCGCCCTCCTGAACCTTGGCATACGCCTTGCCGTCGTATTGATAAATGCCCTCATGGCCGGGCGTCAGGGTGCTCAGCAGGAGGGGATCGATTTGCGGGTAGAGACTCAAGTCCCGATTCCACAACTCGGTCTTGCCGTCCGCATGGGTGACCTTGCGCGGTTGCCCCAGGTTATTCCAGAGCGTGTCCATGCGTTGGCGATGAGCCTTGCTGGCCACGCCGGTCAAACGCCCGCTGATCAACATGTCTATGGAATCGGCCAAGGCACTGGCAAAGGTGCTGGCCTCCCCTTTGCCAGCCTCTCTCACTCCTTGCACGATGCTATAGGCCAAAGAACCAAATATGGCGCCCTGCATGATTCTATTGAGCCCCAATACCCCCCCCGGCATGGGAGTGGTGAGCAGGCTAAACACCTCGCTGCCTATATCGGTCAATGCCTCCTTGAACGCCTGCCAATCCTGATCGGACTTGCGCATGGCCAGCAGGCCCAGGTTGGAGCGGTAGCGCTCCATTTGCCGCTCGGCCATTGCCTGCGCCAGAGGCCTGGAACCGCCAGCGGACATTTCAACAGACAGGTGCAGACTGTCCAGATCGGGCTCCGGGAAGGTGCTGCGAAAACTGTCATACAAAACCCCCGCCAACCACGACATGCCAGCGGGCCTGGGCTCTTCGCTCAGTAGTTTGTTGAAGAAACCCAAGTCTTTAAAAGCCAACTGCCTGATGAACCAGCCAAGCTGCCCCTTGCCATGGTCATGCTTGAGCTGCTGCACGAACTGTTGGAACACCGCGCCTACGTTTGTGTGCCATAAAACGGCACCGTTCAACCGATTCGGGAAGTAGCTGAAGACCCCGATGATGCCGGGTACCTTGATGATGAAAAGGGGTAGCGCCACGCTGCCTTTTCCAATGAAGTCATAACCATC
This sequence comes from Pseudomonas sp., assembly GCA_044377555.1. GTDB lineage: Bacteria > Pseudomonadota > Gammaproteobacteria > Pseudomonadales > Pseudomonadaceae > Aquipseudomonas. Next base: position 1,189 of record JBILYW010000272.1, on the reverse strand, counting down.
GTCCGAACCGAACAGCAATCTGCCGTCGGCACCGGTTTCCGTCGGCGGGTGGATAAGCCTGTGCTTCTTGGCAAGCCCCATGGAAACCGGCCAGATGTGAGGCGGGGAGTCGCCTTTCAACATGCCGAGCAAGTGCTCATGCTCCCGGCGCTGAACCTTGGTGGCGACGTTGTTTCGAAAAGCCTCCAGCAACTCGAATTCAAAGGTCGCTTCAGCTGCCTCCACCACCCGGCGCATCAGGGTGCCCGCCGCCCCTGCCGCCGCCTCAAGCAAATGCTGCAACTGAGTGCCTAAATCCAGTTTGCGCACAATCGCGATAAAGGGCCCGGCCGCCTGCCCCTTCAAGCCCTCGGCATAGTCGACATAACTGGCCTGCTCATAACTGTAAGGCTTGAGCAGCACCGAATCGGTTCGATAGCTGAAGTTCTCGCAAGCGGCTTCCCACAGCGTGAGGGAGTGAATGCGCTCAATAAATCTTGACTCATCCACCGCGCGCGCCACGCGCGGGGGGCTGAAAGTGAACTTGGGCTCACTGCCAGGGCTGCCCCCGCTGATGCGCGTCAGGTATTCATTGAAGTCTTCTTCGGTATTTTCACGATAACGGGTGTAGATGCGCGCTCGCTCGGGGTCGACATCAAGCCCTGTCAGTGATTTCAGCTCACGCTTGAGGGATGACAACTGAGTGGTTTTGAAGGTGCTCCTGATACGAGCGATTTCACCTTCGACCGCCTCGAGAGCTGCCCGGGCTTTGCGATGGAGTTGGGGGTAACGGTTTTTCTGCTCATCATCGAGCAGGGAAAAGTTGGATCGCACAATCGACGAGATGAAAGAAAGCGCTTCATTTTGTGCCCACCGGGTTTGCGTAAACAGCACCGGCGCCCGACCGGGCACTGGGGGGGAGAGGGTTGCCATAATCATGATTCCGTTGAGTTTTAACCCCAACATAGACATGAGCGATGCACAGGCTGCGGTAGATAAATGTCTGAGCCCAATGTGTATTTTTGGCCCGCTGTAGCAGCGTGCTATGGTTTGCGTCCTTCAATGAACAGCGTGCAACCATGGTCATGACGTCTCGCTCTCTGCGGTTGGCTTTCTATTGCGGGTTGATTGTGGTCACAGCGGTTTTAGCGGGCGGCTGGGCGATGCGCCAGGCCGAGCGCCATGCGCTGGAACAAAGCGCCAGGCGAGG
>JBILYW010000271.1:0-5246 GCA_044377555.1 Pseudomonas sp. | reverse complement strand
ACCCATGGTCGAACACGATTTTCGCTACAGCCTGCTTAACCCGCAGCACACCCTGATTGAATGCCGCGCCCTGGCGCCAGGCCTGTATCAAGTCACCGGCAACGGCGGCTCGATTCAGACCGGTGACGTGCTGATTGTGACCCTCAAAGGCAGCAAGGACTTGTCCATGCGCCTGACCGTCGACAAGGTCCGCCACCTGATCAACCCGCGCGGCCAATGGGTTGCCGTGACCAAAGGGCCTGTTTTCGGCGAGTTGGCGATTCATGAGTGGCAGGTCAACTGCGACGTTTGCGCCAAAGAGCTGAAGTTCGAGTTCGCGGTCGACGCCAAACTCGGCACCAAGGCGCAAAAACCGGCAGCGACCGCGCGTATTGCCGAACTGGGCTGGAGCACTGAAGGCAGCAAGCATGTGTGCCCTCAATGCCAAAAGGCCGCGCTATGAAACACCTGACCCTGCTGGTATTGCTGGGCGCGAGCCTGGCAGGCTGCGCAGGTGATCCGGTCAAGTTGCAGCAGAACCACACCTACGTACTGGAGTGGATCGGCGAACGGCCCCTGATCGACAGCAGCCACCTGACCGTAACCCTGGACGATGCTGGCCGGGCCTACGGCAGTGGCGGTTGTAATCACTGGTTCGCGCCTTACACCCTGGACGGCGACAAGCTGACCTTCGGTGGCGTGGGCAGCACCCGCAAAGCCTGTGCTCCGGCGTTGATGGAGCAGGAGCATCGATTCTTCGAGGCCCTGCAAACCGTACAACGCTGGGACATCTCGCCGATCGAGCAGGTGCGTTTCTGGCCGGCCGAAGGCAAGCCGTTGCGGCTGTGGCCTGAAGAAGGCTGATTCAGCCGCATGCCCCCCTGCGAGAGCGAGCCTGCTCGCGAATGATCTTCGCGAGCAGGCTCGCTCCCGCAGCTACAAGGTTCAGGGCCCTCAAGCCCCCTTCAATTCCTTGATCTTGGCCAACACGCCGGCCGCCGTCTGCTCGCCCATCAACGTCGCACGCACCTTGCCCTTCTCATCAATGATGTAGGTCACGGGCAATGCTTCACTGCGCGGCAGATCAAACGCTTCAGCCGGGTCCTGCGCCAGCACGGTGAATGTGATCCCCAGCGCGGTGCTCGCGTCGCTCAGTTCCTTGCCCTGCAAACCATCGAAGTTCACCCCGAACACCCCGACCGACTGGCCCTGCAGCTGTTTTTCCAGCGAATTGAGTTCAGGGATTTCAATCCGGCACGGACCGCACCATTCAGCCCAGTAGTTGATGACCTTCCATTGCTTGTCCAGACGCTCCGATGCGATCTTCTGTCCGTGCTGATCGACCCCATAATCATTCCCGCAGCCCGCCAGCAGCAAGGTGGCGGTGACGGCGGCTACTGCCATGAGTCGCTTTAACATGCATTGATCCTTCTTGGTGAATACAAACAAAAAACCATCAGACGGCGGCCATTTACCGCATACGGTTCAGGCGCGCCCGTCAGGCGGGTAGAATAGCCGCCACCTTACGCAAGATGCGACCCGCACATGACCGATCTGACGCTTTATCACAACCCGCGCTGCTCGAAATCCCGCGGTGCGCTCGAACTTCTCGAAGCCCGGGGCCTGACACCCACAGTGGTGCGTTACCTCGACACGCCGCCGGACGCCCCCCAACTGCGCGACCTGCTGGCCAAACTGGGCATCAGCGCACGGCAACTGCTGCGCAGCGGCGAGGAAGAGTACAAAACCCTCAATCTGGCAGACAGCAGCCTCAGCGAGGCGCAGCTGATCGACGCGATGGCCACGCACCCCAAGCTGATCGAACGCCCGATTCTGGTCGCCGGTGACAAGGCCGTCATTGGCCGCCCACCTGAAAAAGTCCTGGAGATCCTGCCGTGAGCGCGCCCTACATTCTGGTTCTGTATTACAGCCGCAATGGTTCGACCAGCGAGATGGCCCGGCAAATCGCCCGTGGTATCGAGCAAGGCGGCATGGAAGCTCGCCTGCGCACCGTACCCGCCATCTCCACCGAGTGCGAGGCCGTTGCCCCGGGCATTCCTGCCGAAGGCGCCATGTACGCCAGCCTCGACGACCTGAAAAATTGCGCAGGCCTGGCCCTGGGCAGTCCGACCCGTTTCGGCAATATGGCGGCGCCGCTTAAATACTTTCTGGATGGCACCAGCAACCTGTGGCTGACCGGCGCTCTGGTCGGCAAACCGGCCGGGGTGTTCACCTCCACCGCCAGCCTGCACGGTGGCCAGGAAAGCACCTTGCTGTCGATGCTGCTGCCGTTGATGCACCACGGCATGCTGGTCACCGGCCTGCCGTACAGTGAATCGGCCTTGCTGCACACCACGGCAGGCGGCACGCCTTACGGCCCGAGCCATCACGCAGGTGCCGACGGCAAACGCGGGCTGGACGAACACGAAGTCAGCTTGTGTCGGGCCTTGGGTCTGCGCCTGGCCACCATCGCCCTGAAACTGGAGAACACCCGTGGCTAAAAAGCCCAAAGTGCTGCCGTCCATCGAGTGGCTGGAGCCACGGGTGCGGCTGATGCGCTCCTTGAGCCTGGTGTGCTTCTTCGGCCTGATCGGTTTGTTGACCGCGTATTACCTGGTGTTTGCCGACCTGCACGGCGCACGCCCGTGGGTGATTTTGCTGATCGAACTGGTGCCGTTGATGTTTCTGGTACCGGGCATGCTCATGGGCAGCGCACGGGGGCACTCGTTCACCTGCTATGTGGTCAACCTGTACCTGATCAAAGGGGCGCTGGCCGCGTTCGACCCGAACCGCCAGGTGTTCGGCCTGCTGGAAATTGCCGCCAGCGTGGCGGTGTTTGTCAGCGCAATGCTGTATGTGCGCTGGCGTTACCAGCTGGATCGTCGATTGGCGGGTGAAGGCGCGTAAGTATTTGTAGGAGCGGGCTTGCTCGCGATGGGATCGCTGCGGTTTGTCTGACAGGCCCCGTTGTCCACATCGCGAGCAAGCCCGCTCCCACAGGTTTGGGCCGGATCAGTGATTCACCGTAAACGCCAGCATCTGTGACAGCTGGCACATCGGCCGGCCGCTCTCGGCGTGCCACTGGTTGAAGGCGTTCTGCACGATCGCCAGGTCTCGCAGGCTGGTAGGTGCCTTGTCCACCAGCTTCTGCGCGTTCAAAGCGGCTACCACGTCATAGCTCGGCACGAAGGTGTCCTTGCCCACCATGCGCAAAAACCGGGGCGCAGACAAACCGCCCAACTGATGCCCATGCTTGGCCAGGTACTTCCACAAACCCACGATATCGGTCACCGGCCACTGCGCGATAAACGCGCCAAAGCTACCGTGTTCGTGGGCGATATCGAGCACCATCTGCGCATTGCGCGGCACGCTTTTGAGCTTGCCCAGATGGCGAATGATCCGCGCATCCTGCATCAGCCGCTCCAGATGCTCGGCCCCCATGAGCACGACTTTTTCCGGGTCAAAGCCAAAGAACACCTCTTCAAACACCGGCCACTTGGCATCCACCACGCTGTGCTTGAGCCCGGCACGAAAGACGCGCAGGGCCAGGGTAGAGAGGTAGCGGTCATCACTGATCTGACGCAATTGTTCCGGGGTTCTCGGAACGGGCAGTTCGGCTTCCAGCGCGGCTGACGAACCAAAACGGTTCAAACAGTACTCGTGCAGCCATTTGTAGTCGCGCATGCCCTTTCCTCTTGGCAATTTACAGGTTCAGCAAGTTGACGAACCGCGACGCGGCACTTTCGTCGATCTTCAGGCTGGCAAAGTCATACAGGTTACGGTCCGCCAGTTGCGACGGGATAACGTTCTGCAAACTGCGAAAGATACTCTCGGTGCGGCCCGGCGTCTTGCGCTCCCAGTCCTGAAGCATGTCCTTGACGACCTGGCGCTGCAGGTTCTCCTGCGAGCCACACAGGTTGCATGGAATGATCGGAAACTGCTGCAGGTCGGAGTAGGCCTGAATGTCCTTCTCGTTGCAGTACGCCAGCGGCCGTATCACCACGTTGCGCCCGTCATCGGAGCGCAGCTTGGGCGGCATCGCCTTGAGGGTGCCGTTGAAGAACATATTGAGAAAGAAGGTTTCAACGATGTCGTCGCGATGATGCCCCAGGGCCATCTTGGTCGCGCCGATCTTGTCGGCAAAGGTGTACAGGGTGCCTCGGCGCAAGCGTGAACACAGCGAGCAGGTGGTCTTGCCTTCAGGGATCAGCTCCTTGACCAGCGAGTAGGTGTCTTTTTCAACAATGTGGTATTCCACGCCCAGCGACTTGAGGTAGGCCGGCAGCACGTCCTCGGGGAAGCCCGGCTGCTTCTGGTCCATGTTCACGGCCACGATTGCGAACTGGATGGGCGCGACCTTTTGCAGGTGCAGCAGCACATCGAGCAAGGTGTAGCTGTCCTTGCCGCCCGACAGGCAAACCATCACCTTGTCGCCGTGCTCAATCATGTTGAAGTCGGCCACAGCCTCACCGGTCAAGCGACGCAGGCGTTTCTGGAGTTTGATTTGAGAGACCGGGTGAGTGCCCATAGCGCTTGAAATCCGCGAGTTAAGACGAAAAGTCGGAGATTTTACCGAAAAAACCTCAACCGACGAACCCCTTTGCCCCCTAAAGACGCCAATGCGATAAGCACGTATCTGACAGCACAATATGCTCTAAAGGGCCGACTTTATTGGTCGACAGTTTTCCTATACTCGTTTTAAGGCCGCACCCCCACTTGGTTGTTCATAGGTTCTGGATGCGCGACCGGCACGCGTCCCCCTGGGTGCGATGCGTCTTATACAGGAGCAGCAGCCATGATCCATCACGTTGTGGGCCTTTTCACCCACCCCGATCAAGAGTGGCGTGAAATCCGTAGCGATGCCGAAGAAAGCATCGGCCATATGTACCTCACTCACACATTGATCCTGGCCGCGATACCGGCCATTTCCGCGTTTATCGGCACAACACAGGTGGGCTGGGTCATCGGCAGTCGGGCGCCGGTAATGCTGACCCTGGACAGCGCACTGTGGATGACCCTCATGTCCTACGTCGCCATGCTGGCGGGTGTCGGCGTGATGGGCGCGTTCGTTCACTGGATGGCGCGCACGTACGATGCACAACCGAGCCTGCCACGTTGCGTGGCCTTTGCCACCTACACCGCAACACCGCTGTTTATCGGCGGGCTGGCAGCGCTGTATCCGCATATGTGGCTGGGCATGATGGTCGGCACTGCCGCCATTTGCTACACGGTGTACTTGCTGTACGTGGGCCTGCCGACGTTCATGA
>JBILYW010000270.1:0-5248 GCA_044377555.1 Pseudomonas sp. | reverse complement strand
GTTGCGCCAATTGATGCTCCGGAGCCGGAGCCGGAGCCGGAGCCGGAGCCGGAGCCGGAGCCAGAACCAGAACCGGAGATAGAGGCGCAACCACAACCGCAGCAACCCTCTGCGGCCGAGCTGGCCCGTGAGCGATTGCGCGCAGCGGTTGCTGCACTTGAGCAGCGATCGGCAATGAGCGACGAAGCGCTTGAGGCGCAGGCGCTGGCCGACGCCATCGAGCAGGAACGCCGCGACCTGGAGGACTGACGCAAAACCTCTGTGGGAGCGAGCCTGCTCGCGATTTGAGCGGCGAGGTGTATCTGTGACTGACGTAGCGATCCCATCGCGAGCAGGCTCGCTCCCACAAAAAGCAATTGAGGTGTATTCATGAGTTCACCCAAAGACCCCTGCATCAGCGTCTGCAAGTTTACCGATGACATTTGTATCGGTTGCGGGCGCACCAAGCGTGAAATCAAGGCCTGGAAGAAACTCGACAAAGACGAAAAGCGTGCGGTGCTGGCCGAGTCGGCTCTGCGTTTGCTGGCATTTGAAGCCACCGGCCGGCGGAAAAAGAAGTAAGCCGGCCACTTAGTGACCAGGCTTTGATGCGCAATGGCCAACATCAGCGTATGATTCGCGACCCTTCGGAACTCGTTCGAGTCCCAGGACCTATTTTCAACACTTCAGGCGTTCGCCTGAATTGACACACCGGGAGGTGCCCAGATGAAAGATCTAGACCCTAAAGACAGCCAGGAAATTGGCCCAGCAGGCGAAAAACTGCAAAAAGTCCTCGCCCGTATTGGCGTTGGCTCGCGTCGCGACGTAGAGAGTTGGATCAGCCAGGGCCGTATCAAGGTCAATGGCAAGGATGCAACCCTGGGTCTGCGCGTTGACCTGCACGACGCCATCTCCATCGATGGCAAGGTGATCAAGCGTGAAGAGGCAGCCGAATCGGTTCGCCGCGTGATCATGTACAACAAACCAGACGGCGAAATCTGCACCCGTGACGACCCTGAAGGCCGTCCGACCGTGTTCGACAAACTGCCGCGTCCAAAAGAAGGCCGCTGGATCAATATCGGCCGTCTGGACATCAACACCACCGGCCTGCTGATGTTCACCACTGACGGTGAGCTGGCTAACCGTCTGATGCACCCTTCCTACGAGATGGACCGTGAATACGCGGTACGTGTACGTGGCGAAGTGGATGACGAGATGATCGAGCGCCTCAAGGCCGGCGTTGTGCTGGAAGACGGCCCGGCGCGTTTCACCGACATCAAGCAGGCTCCGGGCGGCGAAGGCTTCAACCATTGGTACCACTGCGTAGTGATGGAAGGCCGTAACCGTGAAGTACGTCGCCTGTGGGAATCCCAGGGCCTGGTGGTCAGCCGCCTGAAGCGCGTGCGTTTCGGTCCGGTGTTCCTCAACTCCGACCTGCCGATGGGTCGCTGGCGCGAAATGAGCCAGTTTGAGGTGGATATCCTCAGCGCTGAAGTTGGCCTCACGCCGGTTGCCATGCCGCAAATGAACGCCAAGAGCAAAGACAAGCTTGAGCGCATGCAGCGCAAATCGTCGCGTCCTGTGGCGCGTACTGATCGTGTTGCACGCACTCTGCGCCCGGCCGAAGGTGCCCCGTTGGCTCCGCGTCCGGCACGTCAGCCGCACATCGAAGGCGAGCGCCCGGCGCGTCCTGCCCGCGATGAAACCGTGCGTCCGGCACGCAAGCCGTCGGGTCGCACTGACCGTGTGCCAGCGGGTCGTGGTGCACCGGTCGCCGAGCGTCCGAGCGAGATGAACAAGCGTCCAACCAAGCCAAGCCGTTCAGGCCCCAAGCTGGTTGACGATGCGCCGTCGGGCAAGCGTCGTGGCGCTCCGGCCGGTTCCGGTCAGCGTCCAGGCTTCGGCCGTCGCAAGCCGCAGTAAGCGTGTAACGCGGTAAAAAGAACGCCAACCCCCTCGGGGGTTGGCGTTTTTTTATGCCTGTCTGATTGATGCCATTTTGGTCATGAACGGCTGCAGAGATACTTCAGCCGTGGGGGCGGGCCTGCTCGCTCCCACAAGGGGCCTTGAGCGGGAACAGACTGGTTACAGGTTGGGTGGTGGTTTTTTAAGTGGCAACATTTCTTTACGGGTCGTCAAAAAAATCATACGAATTCAGCCACTTATCGACCTGTAACTGCCGAAGTAACCTCTCTGTAATGAATATTTTCCGTTTTTTACAGAATTCGGACAGTTCCTACCGATATTGCGGCTTGTTTCGCCTTGCTATCGGCTGTGTGATGGGATCTTGCCTACGTGCGGGTGTACAATGCGCCGCGTTTTAACTGTGACTCAATTGCGTACCCGCGCATTTTGCGCTGCTCGGCACTATGCCGGATGGCCAAAACAGCAAGGCCAACCCGCCTTGTTAACTCCGCAACGCCACAAGCGCTGCGGGTTCGATTCCGTCACAGATAAAAATAAACAGGTGACGCATGACTCGTGAAGCAACCTTGGATTCCTGGCGCCTGCGCTGGGGTTTGATTTGTGTTGTAGACCCTTCGATCACTGCCTCTGGTGCTCAAGTTACAACGCACTGAATCACATCAAACCTTGTGTGGGACCTTTTCAATGAGTGGAAATACCTCGCATTCGGGCGAGCTTAAACGCGGCCTGAAAAATCGTCATATTCAGCTGATTGCCCTCGGTGGCGCGATTGGTACTGGCCTGTTCCTCGGTTCGGCCGGGGTACTGAAGTCGGCCGGCCCGTCGATGATCCTCGGCTACGCGATCTGTGGCTTTATCGCTTTCATGATCATGCGCCAGCTGGGTGAAATGATCGTCGAAGAACCGGTAGCCGGTTCTTTCAGCCACTTTGCCCACAAATACTGGGGTGGTTTTGCCGGCTTCATGTCGGGCTGGAACTGCTGGGTGCTGTACATCCTGGTGGGCATGTCAGAGCTGACCGCCGTCGGTAAATACGTGCACTACTGGTGGCCGGAGATCCCGACCTGGGCCTCGGCAGCGGCCTTCTTTGTCCTGATCAACCTGATTAACCTGACCAACGTCAAAGTGTTCGGCGAGGCCGAGTTCTGGTTCGCGATCATCAAGGTTGTGGCGATTGTGGGCATGATCGCCCTGGGCAGCTACCTGCTGGTCAGCGGCACCGGCGGCCCTCAGGCATCGGTCAGCAACCTGTGGGAACACGGCGGCTTCTTCCCGAACGGGACGACCGGCCTGATCATGGCCATGGCCTTTATCATGTTCTCCTTCGGTGGCCTGGAAATGCTCGGTTTCACTGCAGCGGAAGCCGACAAGCCACGCACCGTGATCCCTAAAGCAATCAATCAGGTGATCTACCGCATCCTGATTTTCTACATCGGTGCCCTGGTGGTCCTGCTGTCGCTGACCCCGTGGGACTCGTTGCTTGAAACCCTGAATGCCGGTGGCGACAGCTACAGCAGCAGCCCGTTCGTGCAAGTGTTCTCGATGCTGGGCAGCAACACCGCCGCGCACATCCTCAACTTTGTGGTCCTGACCGCAGCGTTGTCGGTGTACAACAGTGGCACCTACTGCAACAGCCGCATGTTGCTGGGTATGGCGCAGCAGGGCGATGCCCCGAAAGTGCTGGCCAAGATCGACAAGCGCGGCGTGCCGGTCAACTCGATCCTGGCGTCGGCTGCGGTGACCGTGATTGCGGTGCTGCTCAACTACCTGATGCCTCACGATGCGCTGGAACTGCTGATGTCGCTGGTAGTGGCCACGCTGGTGATCAACTGGGCGATGATCAGCTTCTCGCACCTCAAGTTCCGCCAGCACATGGACAAAACGGCACAAACGCCACTGTTCAAGGCGCTGTGGTATCCGTACGGCAACTACGTCTGCCTGGCATTTGTTGCCTTCATTCTGGTGATCATGCTGTTGATCCCGGGTATCCGGGTGTCGGTGTACGCGATTCCGGTGTGGGTGGTCTTTATGTGGGTGTGTTTCCTGGTCAAAAACAAGCGCGCGGTGCAGGCATCGGCTGCGGCCTACAGCTCAGCTGCTAAATAACCCCGGCGGCAAACACGACAAACCCGGCCATTGCGCCGGGTTTGTTGTTTGTGGGGTATCCTGCAGGCCCTGAAGACGGACCCATTTTCAATGCTGGTGATTTCCAACAACGTGCATATCCCCGATGCCGAGATCGAGCTGACGGCGATTCGCGCTCAAGGTGCGGGCGGGCAGAACGTCAATAAAGTCTCAAGTGCCATGCACTTGCGCTTTGACATCCCCAACTCGTCGCTGCCGGAGTTTTACAAGGAGCGGCTGCTGGCGCTACGCGACAGCCGGATCACCAGTGATGGCGTGCTGATCATCAAGGCCCAGCAATATCGCACCCAGGAACAGAACCGTGCCGATGCGCTGGAGCGTCTGGTCGAGTTGATCGTCAGCGCCACCAAGGTCGAAAAAAAACGCCGTCCCACCAAACCCACCCTGGGTTCGAAGAAGCGACGTCTGGAGTCCAAGACCAAGCGCGGCAGCATCAAGGCCGGGCGGGGCAAGGTGGACTTTTAGATAACAAGCCCGCTCCCACAAAGGTATTAACTGGCTCTAACTCTGCGGGCCTGCCGATACAGATAAACACTGAGCAACAACCCGGTGAACGCCGCCAGCGCCGCAAACAGGAAGATCGAGGCAAAGCCAAAGCCTGCGGCCACGGCGCCCACCAGCGGGCCGGTGATGCCCAGCGACAGGTCGATAAACAGCGAGTACGCACCCACGGCTGCACCACGGCTCGATGCGGGTACCAGATTCACCGCCTCCACGCCCAGTGCGGGGAATACCAGCGAGAAGCCAAAACCGCTCAAGGCTGCGCCCGCCAGCGCCAGTTCCGGGTTTGGCGCCAGCCACAGCAGCAGCAAGCCCAGGGTCTCTACGCTCAGGCAGGCAATTGCCACCCGAAAACCGCCGATACGGTTGATCAGGTTGCCGAACAGCAGCCGCGCGCCGATAAAGCTGGCGCCAAACAGGCTCAGGCACAGCACTGCGTTTTCCCAGTTGTTTGTTGCGTAATACAGAGTGATAAAAGTCGCGATTGTGCCAAAACCGATCGAGCCCAGCGCCAGCCCGGCGCCATGTGGGAAAACCCGTCCCAGTACATGCAGGAACGGCAGACGCACGCCGCTGACGATAGGGGCGGCGCGTTTGGGCCAGGCCAGCAGCAGGCCCACGGTCGCCAGCGCAATAATGCTCGCGCCCATGCTCCACATGCCCCAATGGCCGACCATCAGCACGCCCAGTGGCGCGC
>JBILYW010000269.1:0-5252 GCA_044377555.1 Pseudomonas sp. | reverse complement strand
CGCTCCTGCATGAAGCACGTTGTGTTTAGCGTTTACGCAAAATCACGCTGCCAATCGAATAGCCTGCACCGAACGAGCTGAGCACTGCCAGCGCACCGCTTGGCAGATCGTCCTGGTACTTGTGGAAAGCAATGACCGAACCCGCCGAACTGGTATTGGCGTATGTATCGAGAATCACCGGGGCTTCTTCGATCGAGGCTTCACGGCCCAAAAGCTTGCGCACGATCAGGTGGTTCATGCTCAGGTTGGCCTGGTGCAGCCAGAAGCGCTTCACTTGCGCCACGTCCAGCTGATTTTCTTCCAGGTGCTGACCGATCAGCTCGGCCACCATCGGACACACGTCGCGGAACACCTTGCGCCCTTCCTGTACGAACAGTTTGTCCGGGCTATCAGCCGGCTCGTCAGAAGCACGGTTAAGGAAGCCGAAGTTGTTGCGAATATTGTTCGAGAAGGTAGTCAGCAATTTGGTGCTGACGATATCGAACTGGTGCTTGGACGTTGCCAGATCTGCGCGTTCGACAATCACTGCCGTCGCTGCATCGCCAAAGATGAAGTGGCTGTCACGGTCACGAAAGTTCAGGTGGCCGGTGCACACTTCAGGGCTGATCAGCAGCACTGCGCGTGCCTGGCCCAGCTGGACACTGTTGCTGGCTGTCTGGATACCGAAGGTCGCCGAAGAACAGGCCACGTTCATGTCAAAACCAAAACCCTGAATGCCCAGCGCGTGCTGGACTTCGATGGCAATCGCCGGGTACGGGCGTTGCAGGTTGGAGCACGCCACGATCACGCCGTCGATGTCGGCAGCGGTCTTGCCTGCACGCTCCAGTGCTTGCCGGGCAGCGCCTACGGCCATTTCGCAGAGAACCGACATTTCATCGTTGCTACGGGCCGACAAGTGCGGGCGCATGCGTTGCGGGTCAAGGATGCCGTCCTTGTCCATCACAAAGCGGCTTTTGATACCCGACGCTTTTTCGATAAAGGCAGCGCTCGATTCGGCCAGAGGCTGGATTTCACCGGCCTCGATAGCCGCGGCGTTGTCCGCGTTGAACTGTTGCACATAGGTATTGAAAGACTGCACCAGCTCTTCGTTGGAGATGCTGTTGGCCGGGGTGTACAGGCCGGTGCCGCTGATGACGACGTTATGCACGGTCGTTCCTCTATAGGTATTCAGGTGTCGATAGCCGCGAAGTTTGCCATAAACGCCAGCATTTGGCGTCATTTGCACGCGCGATGAGCGCCACTGCAGAAACTTCAACTGTGGGAGCGAGCCTGCTCGCGAAGATTTTTCGCGAGCAGGCTCGCTCCCACAGGGGGCCTTGGCCGGTAACAAGGCATCCCGTTATCTGTGGCATCTATGCGTCCACCGCACTCCACTGCTTGCTCAGGCGCTTGTCCGAAATAGGCACCTTGGTGCCCAGTTGCTGGCCGAACAACGATACGCGGTATTCCTCCAGCCACCAGCGGTACAGCTCAAGCTGCGGGTCGCGTTTGCCTTCCTGGGCATGCTTGGTGGCGCGGGCCTGATACTGAGCCCACAAACCGCTCAACTCGCCACTCCACACCCGGTCTTTCTGCACCTGGCCCGGCAGTTTTTCGAGGCGCATTTCTATCGCCTTGAGGTAGCGCGGCAGCTCCTTGAGCCACATCGCCGGGGCTTCACGGACAAACCCCGGATACACCAGGTGGCTCAACTGCTGCTTGATATCATTCAAGGCAACGGCCTGGGCCAGATCGATCTTGCCCTTGAAACGCTTTTGCAGCCCGTGCCATAGCTTGAGGATATCCAGCGTCAGCCTGGCCAGTTTTTCCGCATGCTCGGTCCAGGCACCACGCTTGCGCTCGGCCAGCGACGCCAGCCCGGCGCCATCACGGGGCAATACCGCTTCGCCTTCCAGGATGCAGCTGTCGAGGCTGGCCAGCAGAATATCTTCGACCAGGCTCTCAACCCGGCCCAGTTCGCGGTACAGCAAGCCCAACTCGGTCATCCCCGGCAACTTGCCGCGCAAGAACTTCGCCGGCTCGGCCAGTTGCTGCATCAACAGGCGCTGCAACGCACGGCGATGCTGATACTCGGCCTCGGCAGGGGTCGAAAAGCGCCCTTCCTTGACCGTATTGCCCTCTTCCACCAGCGCCGGATAAACCGTCATCGACAGGCCCGCGATCTTCTGCTGGGTCTTTTCGGCAACCGGGGCAAACACCTTGGCCTCGACCGGCAGCTGGTTCTTGGCTGTTTGCGGTACGGCCAGTGCCGCCTGGCTGGCCTGGGCGAAGCGCGCCGTCAACTCGGCCAGATCACGGCCTTCACCGAGGAACTTGCCGTCCGCGTCGACCACTTCAATGTTCATCTTCAGGTGATTTTCGACCTGCAGCGCGGCTTCTGCCCACGCCTCGTCACTCACCCGGGCACCGGTCATGCGCAGCAATTCGCGGCCCAGGGTCTGGGGCAGCGAACCTTGAGCAAACTCCATGCGCTCCAGGGCCGCCTTGGTGAAGTCCGGCACCGGTACAAAGTTTTTGCGCAATGCCTTGGGCAAACTGCGCACCAGTGCAATGCACTTGGCTTCGATCATTCCAGGCACCAGCCATTCCAGTCGCTCGGGCGGCAATACCGGCAGCAGCGGCGCAGGCACCTTGACCGTCACCCCGTCACGGGGGTGGTTGGGCTCAAAGTGATAGCTCAGCTCAAGGGTCAGATCCCCCAGATGCAGCGTGTCCGGGTAATGCCTGGCGGTGATTTCGGTGGCTTCGCGGGCCAGCACGTCTTCTTCGCGCATGATCAACAACTGCGGGTCTTTCTGACTGTTAACCCGGTACCAACTATCAAACGTCGCCGTCTGGTGGATTTCGGCAGGCAGGCGGGCGTCGTAAAACGCATACAGGGTTTCTTCGTCGGCCAGGATATCGCGGCGACGGGCCTTGGCCTCCAGCTCGTCGAGCTGCTCGAGCAACTGGGCGTTAGCCGTCAGGCACTTGGCCCGCGACTGAATCTCGCCACGCACCAGCCCTTCGCGGATAAACAGCTCACGTGACAGCACCGGATCGATCGGTCCGTAATGCACCGCACGCCGACCGACCACGATCAGGCCAAACAAGGTGATCTGCTCGTAGGCCACCACTTGCCCGCGCTTCTTCTCCCAGTGCGGTTCGAAGTAATTCTTTTTGATCAAATGCCCGGCCAGCGGCTCGATCCAGTCCGGTTCGATCTTGGCCACCATCCGCGCATACAGCTTGGTGGTTTCCACCAGCTCGGCCGTCATCAGCCATTGCGGACGCTTTTTGCCCAGGCCGGACGAGGGATGAATCCAGAACCGGCGCTGACGCGCGCCCAGGTAATCACCGTCTTCGGTTTTTTGCCCGATCTGGCTCAACAGGCCGGACAGCACCGCCTTGTGCAATTTCGGGTAGTCGGCCGGCTCTTGGTTGACCGTGAGCTGCATGTCACGGCAGATCAGGCTCAACTGACGATGGGAATCGCGCCACTCGCGCAACCGCAGGTAATTGAGGAAGTTCTTGCGACACCAGTTGCGCAACGGGCTGGCTGTCAGGGCCTGGCGTTGCTCTTCAAAACCACGCCAGACGTTGATCAAACCAGCGAAATCGGAGTCAACATCTTTCCATTGTGCGTGGGCCTGATCCGCCGCTTGTTGACGCTCAGGCGGACGTTCACGCGGGTCTTGCACCGACATCGCACTGGCGACAATCAACACTTCCTGCAAGCTGCCGAGCTTGGCGGCCTCAAGCAGCATGCGGCCCATGCGCGGGTCCACCGGCAAGCGCGCCAATTGGCGGCCCAGCGGGGTGAGCTGATTTTCGCGGTTAACCGCCGACAGTTCTTGCAGCAGGTTGAAACCGTCGGTAATCGCCTTGCCATCTGGTGGCTCGATAAACGGAAACGCCGTGATTTCGCCCAGACGCAGGTGCAGCATCTGCAGGATTACTGCCGCGAGGTTGGTACGCAAAATCTCCGGATCGGTAAATTCCGGGCGACCGTTAAAATCTTCTTCAGCGTAAAGACGTACGCAGATACCCGGCTCGACCCGACCACAACGCCCTTTGCGCTGATTGGCACTGGCCTGGGAAATCGCCTCGATCGGCAGCCGCTGCACCTTGGCCCGATAGCTGTAACGGCTGATACGGGCGGTACCGCTGTCGATCACATAGCGAATGCCGGGAACCGTGAGCGACGTTTCTGCCACGTTGGTGGCCAGAACTACGCGGCGCCCCGGGTGGGACTGGAAAATCCGCTGCTGCTCGGCGGGCGATAGCCGCGCATACAAGGGCAGGATTTCGGTGTGTTTGAGCTGGGCCTTGCGCAGCATGTCGGCGGCATCGCGGATTTCGCGCTCGCCGGGCAAAAACACCAGCACGTCGCCCGGGCTTTTGCGCTCACTGCGCTCGAAGGCGGCGATCTCGTCCAGGGTGGCGATGATCGCCTGATCGACGCTCAAGTCCTCTTCGACGTTGTTGCCCTCTTCATCCTGCTCGGAAGTCAACGGGCGATACCAGGTTTCGACCGGGTAGGTACGGCCCGACACTTCGACAATCGGCGCGTCGTTGAAGTGCTTGGAGAAGCGCTCCAGATCGATGGTCGCCGAGGTAATGATGACCTTGAGATCCGGGCGGCGCGGCAACAGGATCTTCAGATAACCCAGCAGAAAGTCGATGTTCAGACTGCGTTCGTGGGCTTCGTCGACGATGATCGTGTCATAACGTTCGAGATAGCGATCGTGCTGGGTTTCGGCCAGCAGGATGCCATCGGTCATCAACTTGACCAGGGTGCTGGAATCGCTCTGATCCTCAAACCGCACCTGATACCCGACCAGTGCGCCCAAAGGCGTACCCAACTCTTCGGCCACCCTGCTGGCGACACTGCGTGCAGCGATACGTCGCGGCTGGGTGTGACCGATCAGACCGTGCTGACCACGGCCGATTTCCAGGCAGATTTTCGGCAACTGGGTAGTTTTGCCCGAGCCGGTTTCACCGGCAAGGATCAGCACCTGATGTTTGAGCAGCGCGGCCTTGATCTCGTCGCGCTTGGCGGCAATCGGCAGGTTTTCGTCATAGCGAATCAACGGCACGCTGGCCGCCCGCGCCGTCACCTGCGCGCACGACGCCTGCACCCGCCCAGCCCACGCCGCCAGCTTGGCCAGGTCGTCAGGCTTTTTGCGCAGCTCATGCAACTGCCGACGCAGCTTGTGGCGGTCGGCAATCATGGCTTGATCAAGGTTTTTCAACAGTTGGTCGATAGCAGG
>JBILYW010000268.1:0-5261 GCA_044377555.1 Pseudomonas sp. | reverse complement strand
GTCTAAACGCGGGATTCTAGCGGATGACGCCTGCGACCACCTGACAAACCGCATCGCCGGCAAGCCTGGGCTCAGGCGCTTTCACATTTTGTAAATAATTACCCTCCTATACTCCCGCGCAGTATTCCCCTGCCTTTTCTGCCTGGTAGCCCAATGCGTCTGACTCGTCCCGCTCTGCTGCTGTTGCTCCTCACCGGGGTGCTGTTCTTTTTTGCGCTGGGCAATCACCAGCTGCAAGGCTCGACCGAGTCGCGGGTGGCGGGCATCGCCATGCAAATGCACCTGAGCGACGACTGGGTCACACCCAACTTGCTCAATGAGCCCTTCCTTGAAAAACCGCCCCTGAGTCTGTGGCTGGATGCGGGCGCCATTCGTGTGTTTGGCGCCCAGCCATTCGCCGTGCGCCTGGCCTCGGCTTTTGCCGGACTGTTTTGCGTGCTGTTGCTGTACGCCATGTTGCGCAAGCTGGGGCGCCCTGGCGCACTGGCCTGGACCGCCGCGGCGATGCTGGCAACCATGGGCAGTTTTTGGGGCAATGTGCGACAGGTGGGTGAAGACGCGCTGCTGACCCTGGGTGTGACCATGGCCTTGCTGGCGTTTTTTCATGCCAGCCGCCAACTGCGTTTTGCCCGGGGCAGCTGGCTGCTGTTTGCCGCGGGCATTGCCATTGCGACCTTGAGTAAAGGCGTATTGGGCCTGGCATTGCCGGGGGTGGTGATTTTTGTTTTTCTGCTGTGTGAAAGCCTGATCGAAAAACGTTTTGTACCGCGCAACTGGTTGCGACCTGCGCTGCTGACCCTGCTGGGGCTGGTCCCGCTGATGATCTGGCTGTGCGTGCTGTATCAGCGCGGCGGCATGCAAGCGCTTGGCGAGCTGCTGTGGACCAACAGCGTGGGCCGCTTCAGCGGCTCCTTTGTCGAAGCCGGGCATTACGAACCGTTCTACTACTACCTGCGAAAACTCCCCGAAGCCTTCTTGCCGTGGAACCTGCTGACCTACCTGGGGCTCTGGCACTTTCGCAAACAACTGCGCAGCAACCCCTACCTGCTGTTTTTCTGTGTGTGGCTGGTGGCGCAGTTCGTGCTGCTGAACTTCGCCTCCAGCAAACGTGCGGTGTACCTGATGTCGCTGGCGCCAGCGGCTGCGGTCATTGCGGGCGAGTACGCCCGGGTTGTTCTGGCCTGGCTGCGCGAAAAAGGCCAGCACTCGGCGTGGGCCAGGTTCCTGAGCGAGCACCACCGCGCCCTCGCCGGTGCCTTGTTAGCCGCCGTGGTAATCGCCTACATGGTGGCGGCGCTCCGGGCCCCGCTCGCCGATAAAACCGAGTCATTCGAGCCCCTGGCGGCCCACACCATGCGCCTGCAAGCCAGCGGCAAACAGATCGCGCTGATGAAGCCCGACGAGCGCCTGGCCGCCGTGGTGTTTTACACCCGCCAGTTGCAACACACCCTGGACTCAACCGCAGAACTGCAGGCGTTTCTCAGTGCATCGCCCGACAACATCGTGCTCATCGAAAACCCGGAGGTGCCCGGTATGGCCTTGAACATCGTGGACAAGGTCAGCGTGGGGCGTCGTCACTTTCACTTTGTGACCCTGGCGGCGCCCCGGCCATAAACTTGATCCCGGGCAACAGAACGGCAGTTGCCGTGGCCGATCGCAGGGTATTGGCTACGCTCCTTGGGCGTTTCCCACTCAAGGAGCCTGTCATGAGCATCAGCATTACCAGCAAAACCCTGAGCGACTACGACGCTCAACTGGCCTTCAACACCGCCACCGCGTTTTTACGCAAGTCTGACCTGGCCAACTACCTGATCGATCAGCTTGAACAGCAACGCGTCAAGCTCAGCGTCGAAGTCAGCTGCGACCCGGCACTGGCCAATCAGGACGTATCGAACAAGGGTTCGATTGTATGGAACCTGCACAGTGACCAGTCACCCAGCCCGGACTTGCCCGACGTGGCGGCCTTGCTCAGCCGTATCCCGGCACAACAAAAGCCCTACATCACCAGCCAGTGGCGACTGATGCATTTGCTCGCCCTCGCCTGCCAGCAACTGAACGATCAGCTCAACTTCAGGGATGCGGATGCCACATGGCCATGGCTTGACGAAAAAGTGCTCAGCGCCGGCGATATCGAAAATGTGGTGGCCCGCGAACTCAGCGACCTGCCATTGCCCGATGAGCAAAACTGGAACCGCCTGCTCAAACGCACCTGATTGGGCAAGCGCAATGAAAACGCCCGGCACATGGCCGGGCGTTAGTGGGAGCCTGAAGGGGCAGCTCAGAACTGCAAGGCTTCATACCCGTGGCCGGCCGTCGCGCTGACTACAGGCACGATGCTCGTCCAGTCTTTGGGTGCGATGTAGCCCAGCATCTGCGGTTCGCCATTGACGCTGTTGGTCTTGATGAACAATGAGTCACCGTAACCAAACGTCGTGCTCGTTGACAGGTGCATGTCCAGAAGCATCTGGTCCATGCATTCACTGTGGGTGACCAGCACCAGGTTGTGACCCGCGACCTTATGCTTGAGGGCATCCCGCAACATGGTGCCCCGGCAGTTGAACAGCCAGTCCTGGGCCTCCACTGGCCGGGCAAACATGGCGTCGGCGGTTTGCCGGGCCCGGGTCAGCAAGCTGCTGTAAATGTCGGCGCTCTTGAGGCCCAACTGCTCATAGTCCGAGCCCACCGCCTGAACGGCTGCGGCACCGCGCACCGTCACACCGTCCTCTGGCCCCAGGCACTGCGTGGTAGAGCGATCGCAACGCTCGGCATGGCGAACCAGTGCAATCACATCGCCTTTGGCCCAGCTGTCAGTGAGTAACAACACATGATCGGCATGGCTGGCTTGCGCCAGATTGGGCGCAGACGCGGGCGCCAACAAGGTCAATGTCAGCGCAATGGCCAGCACGCTTGCAACGCCTACAACCAGCACATTTCTATAACGGGCCAGCCCACGGCGCAGCAGTGTTCGATTGATTGCGGTCAAGACAGGACTCAACGTCACGATAAACACGCCCCCTATGGCAGTCAGTGAACGACACTGGCCGCCACCCTATAACGCGAATATGACAGCGGATAGATTCGCCGCCCGCTGCAAGAAATAGACTTACACAACGTAGGTCTCCATTAGCTGAACGGGATTCTAAAAAAGCAGAGGTCAGAGGCAGGTGAAACGAATGTGAAAAAAAACGTGATGCCCGGTTTGACCACACTGTCCAGATGGGTATGCAGCTATCTAAACATTGCATCCAACAAAACATTTCAGCTCTGACGAATGCCGCCGATACCCCCCAACACAACACTCGGCTGGGCCAAAAAAATAAAACCCTCCAGCGAACTTAGATCATGCGTGCACCGTTCCTGGAGAACACTATGAATAGATGGCTGAGCAACATCAGCGTCAACCTGAAACTGACCCTGGGCTTTGGCCTGGTACTGGCCCTCACCTGCGTAATGGCCGTGTGCAACTGGATCAGCCTGGACAAACTGATTGACCGCAGTAACTGGATGAGCGACATCACGCGCCTCAACACCGCGTTTACCAACCTGCGGGTCACGCGTTTGCAGTACATGCTCACCGACGGTGACGAAGCCTCCGCGCAGAAGGTACAAGCCAGCATTGATGCGTTTTCGGCTCAGCAAGAACAGCTGATCGCCAGCTTCAAGAGCCTGGACAACCTCAAGTTGCTCAAGGAACAGCAAGCCATTATCGGTCGCTACGAAAGCGCACTGGTGACGATGCGCAAGGCTTACGTTGAGTCTGCAGCCTCACGGGCGGCCATGGACCGCAGCGCCAAACTGGCGCAAGACGCCATCGCAACGCTGATCGCCCGCGCCGTGCAACTGCCCGCAGAGGATGAAAACCGTTTCGCCATATTCCAGACCGTGTCTGAAATCCGTGAGCAGTTCCTGCTCTCGCGCTACCAGGTACGCGCCTATATCGCTGCGCCCACTCCGGCAACCGAAACCGCCGCTCGCCAGCAACTGGACAGCGCCGTCGCCAGCCTTGAGCGGTTAAATGCGCATTTCGCCACTGATGCTGGCGACACCCTGCGCACCCTGACCCGGACCATGGAGCAGTACAAACAGGCGCTGCAGGTGTACACCGACACTGACAACACCATCATCGCCACGCGCAAGGACATGACCGAATACGGCACCAGCGTCCTTGCCCTCAGTGACGAGCTGTACAAAATCCAGCTGGAACGTCGCGACATCGAAAGCGCCACGGCCAACAGCATGCAACTGATCACCACCTTGCTGGTGTTGCTGTTTGGCGTGATCGCGGCGGTCATCATCACCCGTCAGATCACCGGCCCCCTGCGTGACACCCTGGCCGTGGTGGAACGTATTGCAAGTGGCGACCTGACCCAAAACCTGCACATCACCCGTCGCGACGAACTGGGTGTGTTGCAGCAAGGCATTGCGCGCATGGGCACCACCCTGCGCGAGCTGATCAGCGGGATTCGCGATGGCGTGAGCCAGATCGCCAGCGCTGCCGAAGAACTGTCTGCCGTCACCGAGCAAACCAGCGCCGGGGTCAACAGCCAGAAGATCGAGACCGATCAAGTGGCCACCGCCATGCATGAAATGACCGCCACCGTGCAAGAAGTGGCACGCAACGCCGAGCAGGCCTCCCAAGCGGCCGCAGCAGCAGACAACGAAGCCCGCGAAGGCGACACCGTGGTCAACCAGGCCATTGATCAGATCGAGCGCCTGGCGGTAGAAGTCGGCCGTTCGACCGAAGCCATGGCCGTGCTGCAACAGGAAAGCGACAAGATCGGCAGCGTCATGGACGTAATCAAGGCCGTGGCCGAACAGACCAACCTGCTGGCCCTCAACGCCGCCATCGAAGCCGCCCGTGCCGGTGACGCCGGCCGCGGGTTTGCCGTGGTGGCCGATGAAGTACGCGGCCTGGCACAGCGTACGCAAAAATCCACCGAAGAGATCCAGACCCTGGTGGCCGCCTTGCAAAGCGGCACGCAGCAGGTGGCCAGCGTGATGCACAACAGCCGCACCCTGACCGACAGCAGCGTAACGCTGACCCGCCAGGCGGGCACCTCGTTACAGGGCATCACCCGCACCGTGTCGAATATCCAGTCGATGAACCAGCAAATTGCCGCCGCCGCCGAACAGCAAAGCGCAGTGGCCGAAGAGATCAGCCGCAGCATCGTCAACGTGCGCGACGTTTCGGAACAAACCGCAGCGGCCAGCGACGAAACCGCCAAGTCCAGCGTTGAACTGGCGCGGCTGGGCAATCAACT
>JBILYW010000267.1:0-5314 GCA_044377555.1 Pseudomonas sp. | reverse complement strand
TCCAGCGGGTCGGGCAATAAAGCACCGCTGGCATCGCGTACCCGTTGCCCGTTCTGCCAGAAACCGCTTTGGACGGAGCCGTCGGCCAAGGTCAGGGTGCCGTGGCCGTGATAGGTGTCGGCAGCGAAATCGCCGGCATAGGTGCTGCCATCGGCGAGGCTCAAATGCCCGGGGCCGTTGAAACGCCATTCGTTGAACATGCCGCGGTAGTGGCTGCCGTCGATGCCGATCAGCTCGCCCTTGCCGGTTAATGCGCCGTCCTTGAACTCGCCGATCCAGACATCGCCGTCGGCATTCTCGTAGCGGCCCTTGCCGTTCAGCTGGTTGTGCTTGAACGCACCTTCGTACTGGTCGCCGTCGGCACTGTTGAAGATGCCGTTGCCTTCCAGTTCGCCATTGACGAACTGGCCGCTGAACTCATTGCCGCTGGCATCGCTGCGCCGGCCTTCGCCATTGGGCTTGCCGTGGGCAAACTGGCCTTGGTACTGGCTGCCGTCTTCCAGCTCAAGATGGCCGTTGCCCGAGAACTGGTCATCCTTGAATTCGCCGCGATAGCTCATGCCGCCTTCTTTGAGCGTGCCTTCGCCTTCGCGTCGACCTTGCTTGAAGCCGCCGACATAGGTGCTGTCGTGGGTGGTCAGGCTGCCCTGGCCGCTGTACAGACCTTGCTCGAATCCTCCGCGATAGACGTCGCCATTGCTGGCGTGCCATTCGCCCTGACCGTGCCACAGGCCATTTTTGAAATCACCGGCGTACCAGCTGCCGTTGGGGTAGTCGATACGGCCCTGGCCTTGCAGCAACCCATTGACCACTTCGCCCCGGTAGCGCCCGCCATCGGGCAGGCGTGCGTCGGGTGGCAACAGTGATTCACCGTCACCGCAGGCCGTCAGCAGCAGGGTCAAAGCTAGGGGGGCAAGTGGGCGCATAACGGGATCCGGATAATTAAGCCATCGAGTATGCCGTAGCAGTAGAGGCTGTCTATAGGGCCCGGATGAAACATGGGTACTTATTCAATGTGAGGTGCGTGCCAGGCCTCGCCAGGTTTGGCAATGCCGGTGGCGGTTGGGACGTGCTTATAATGCGGCACAAAAATATTCGCTGGAGAGGTGAGATGTTGTTACGCGGCCTGACTTGGCTGGTGCTGTTTCAATTGCTTGGCACCGCCCTCAATCACTTGCTTGTCCCCGTGCTGCCCGGGCCCATTATCGGATTATTGCTGCTGTTGGGTTTTTTGATGGTACGTGGCCAGGTCAGCGAGCCATTGAGCCTGGCCGCCAGCAGCCTGCTGCGTTATCTGCCCTTGCTGCTGGTACCGCCCGCCGTGGGGGTGATGGTGTATGCCACCGATATTGCTGCTGACTTTTGGGCCATTGCCGGGGCGCTGGTGTTGTCGCTGTTGATCTCGATGGCGTTCGTCGGCGTGCTGATGCAGCGCCTGCTCAAGCGTCACAGTCACCCCGAGGAGCGGCCATGAGTCTTCAATGGCAAGGCGCCTGGGAGTCCGTCATCCACCACCCGCTGTTTGGCATCGGCATCACCTTGGGCGCTTATCAACTGGTGCTGGCGGCGTACGAGAAAACCCGCTGGATCTTCCTGCAACCGGTGCTGGCCTCGATGCTGCTGGTGATCGGGGTGCTGCTTGGTTGCGGCCTGAGCTATGCCGAGTACCGTAAAAGTACGGACATCCTGAGTATTCTGCTGGGGCCCGCGACCGTGGCGCTGGCGGTGCCGCTGTACCTTAACCTGCGGCGAATCCGCCAGTTGTTCTGGCCCATTTTTACTACGCTGGTGGTGGGCGGCGTGTTTGCCACCGCGCTGGTGGTGGGCCTGGCGTGGTGGTTCGGGGCAGAGCACATGATGCTGATGACCCTGGCACCCAAGTCCGTTACCTCGCCGATTGCCATGCTGGTGGCCGAGCAGATTGGCGGTGTGGCTGCCCTGGCGGCGGTATTCGTGTTGATTACCGGGGTGATCGGCGCCATTTGCGGGCCGGGCCTGCTGCGGCTTTTGGGGGTTCACAGCCCGGAGGCCCGCGGGATGGCGCTGGGCATGACGGCGCATGCGGTCGGTACTTCGGTGGCCCTGCAAGAGAGTGAAGAGTGCGGCGCCTTTGCGGCGTTGGCGATGAGTCTGATGGGGGTCGCCACGGCAGTATTCTTGCCGTTGGCCGTGACCCTC
The DNA here is from genome assembly GCA_044377555.1 of Pseudomonas sp. GTDB lineage: Bacteria > Pseudomonadota > Gammaproteobacteria > Pseudomonadales > Pseudomonadaceae > Aquipseudomonas. Next base: position 3,136 of record JBILYW010000267.1, on the reverse strand, counting down.
GTGGCGTAAGGGTGACTATATGACGTTGGCGTTGTTTCCTTTGAGCACTGTGCTGTTTCCGGGTTGTGTGCTGGATCTGCAGGTCTTTGAAGCGCGTTACCTGGACATGATCGCCCGCTGTATGAAGCAAGGGGCCGGTTTTGGCGTGGTGTGCATCCTGGACGGCAGTGAAGTCGGCAATGCACCGCAAGACATTGCCCGGGTCGGCTGTGAAGCCTTGATCCGCGATTTTCAGCGCCAGGACAACGGGCTGCTGGGGATTCGGGTTGAAGGCGGGCGCCGCTTTGAAGTGCTGAGCACCGAGGTGCAGCGCGACCAGTTGCTGGTCGCGCAAGTCGAGTGGCTGGATGAGGTCCCCGAGCAGCCGCTGCAGGAAGAAGACCAGGACCTGCTGGCCCTGCTCAAGGCCCTGGCCGAGCACCCGATGGTTGCGGCCCTGAACATGAGCACCGAGGTGGTGGGGCAGCAATCATTGGCCAACCAGCTGGCGTACCTGTTGCCCTTTGCCGAGGAGGACAAAATCGAACTGCTGCAGGTCGATGACCCGCAGCAGCGTCTGGACGGGATTCAAGTGCTGCTTGATGAAATCCAGGGCGAGGCGTTCAACTGATTTCAGGCGTGGCGCTACCGGTCAATAGGCGTAGCGCAGCAGCTCCTTGGGCAAGTGGCTCAGCATGAAAAAGCCATACAGCGCGGTAATTGAAGGCAGGATCAGCCACCAGATTTTCTGCGGGACCGGCTCCAGCGGCATGTATCGCTGGCTCAGCCCCAGGGCGAATGCGTTGACGGTGATGGCGAGCAGGGCGCCTGCCGTGATGTCGGTTGGCCAGTGAGCGCCCAGATACACCCGCGACATCGCCACGGTGATGGCCAGCAAGCACCCCAGCAGTACCCAGGTAACGCGCATGCGCTGCGGCTGATTGCGCCCGGCCAGAATCGCCAGCGCCACAAAAAAAGCAAACGCCCCGGAACTGTGGCCGCTGGGCATGCTATAGCTGGTCAGCGGGTCGACCAGCACTTCGGGCCTTACCCGGGCGAAGAAGTGTTTGGTCGCCGTATTGGCCAGGGCCGTAAACAGCGTGACCCCGCCGAAGAACCACATTGCCCGCCATTGTCTGGTGAACAGCAGAATGACGCACACCAGCGCTGCCGCTAAAAACTGCGTGCGGAAGTTGCCGATTTGCGTGACCAGTACGGCGGCGCTGTCCATGACACTACTGCGATGCTCTTGCACCAGGGCAGTGATGCCTTCGTCGAAGGCCGTCATATGCGGATAGCCGATAAACACGGCCAGCAACAGGGTCAGGCTCAACGCGCCGATCATCAGCGTGGTTTTGGGCTGACGGCGGATACTGGCATTGATGCTCAGCCCAAGCAGGGCCGCGAGGCCAACGGCAACGATGGCCGCCTGGGGCCAAAAGCCTTCGGGCAGCGGCAAGCGAATGGCTGCGCCGGTTGCCCAGCCCGGCAGCAGGTAGGCCACCGCCCAGCCGGCCCCGGCCAGTAAGCTGACCGCGATAAAACGCGGGATCGGCATATCGCACATCCCGGCCACCATCGGCAGCATAGGGCGCAACGGGCCGATAAAACGGCCGACCAGCAGGCTGGCGATGCCATAGCGATGGAAATAACTCTCGGCACCGTTCATCCATTCAGGATGCGTGCGCAAGAGGGGCAGGCGGCGAATATTCTGGTGGAAGCGTCTGCCCAGGGCATAGGACACCATGTCACCCAGCAGTCCGCCGAGAAACCCCAGCAGCAGCGTTTCGCCCAGTGATAGCGCTCCGCTACCAGCCATGACGGCAATTGCAAACAGCAGCACGGTACCGGGAACGATAATCCCGGCAATCGCCAGGCACTCCACGCACGCCACAATAAACACCGCCAGGCCCAGCCATTGCGGGTTGGCTGTCAGCCAGCCGGTTACGCTATCGAGCCATGGGCCCATGTTTCAGTTTCCTTGTTCGCTTTTAAGTTTTTTGTGGGAGCCGTTTTCTTGCGGGAGCTCCCCCTCCTGCAGAACGATGTAGTCCCGCCCCTCAACCTGGCCGCGACGCAGCGGATTGCGGGTGCAGGACGCCACGTAGCCAGCGTCGACAAAGCGATACATCAAGTGTTCATCCCGCCCGTGAGGTATGCCTAGGCGAGTGGTCTGGATGATCTGCGAAGGTTGTTCTCTGACGTCATCGACCCATAAACGTTCGGGGTCGAAACATTTGGCATCCCAATCGCGCACTTTCAGGCCGAGCGCCTTGCACAGCAAGGTTTGCCCTGCGCAGAGCCTTTGCACGGGGCGCGGGTTGCCTTGGGCATCGGGGTTGTTGAGCTGCATCTGCGCCAGACTGTCGGGGCCCGACAGCTCGTCCAGCCACGGGGCGGCCGATTTGATCAGCACGGCATTGCCGGGGCCGTGAGCACTGAAGTTCAGCGAATCGCCGCCCCGGGCGTAATACATATAGATGTGTCCGCCATCGAGAAACAACGCCCTGCGCTTTTCGGTGTAGCCCAGCGAAGCGTGGCTGCCCTTGTCGGCGATGTAATAGGCTTCGGTTTCTATGATTCGTGCGCTGAGCCACAGGCCGTTGACCCGATGGCGAATGACCTTGCCCAATAATTCGCGAGCAAGCAGCTGGGCGTCGCGGTCAAAAAAGGCATCAGGCAGCATCATTGGCATTTTCAGAGCGGTCAGTGGGTGGCTGAAAAGGCTCCGATCATAGCAAGTCATGCTTAATCGGGGCTGAACGCCGTGTATTTGTAGTCCATTTCGACCATCCGCCTGCCACCGCTGTGCGTAAGGCGGCTGGACCGCTATAATCGGCCGCTTTCCTCCCTGCCAAGACCCTTGAGACCATGACTGAGTCCGTTCTTGACTACATGACCCGCCTGGGTCGCGCTGCTCGCGAAGCCTCCCGCGTGATTGGCCGTGCCAGTACGGCGCAGAAAAACCGTGCCCTGCACGGCGCTGCTGCTGCCCTGGATGCTGCTCGTCAGGAGCTGGTTGCTGCCAATGAGCTGGATCTGGCCGCCGGCCGGGCCAACGGCCTTGAACCGGCCATGCTGGAGCGCCTGGCGCTGACCCCTGCACGCATCGACAGCATGATTGTCGGTTTGCGTCAGGTGGCAAGCCTGCCAGACC
>JBILYW010000266.1:0-5327 GCA_044377555.1 Pseudomonas sp. | reverse complement strand
AGGTCAACAACAAGTTGAACGGGTTTTTGTAGCAATGCCACAGGTGCACCCAGCGGCTGAGCGGCTGTTCGTGCTCGACCTCATTAAGCCCGTGTCGCTCGCGCAGCACGTCGACTTCGGCCTCACTCAGACCGTCTGTGTGCGTGCCGAGGTTATCGATCAGAACTGCGCTGTCGCTGTTGGCGGCAGCCACCAGGGTCTGTGCCAGTGAAGGCGGGACTTCGCGGCTGACCGTGCTGTCCCTCAGGCTGTCGAGCAACGCCAGGCGCCGAAAGTGCCGGCCAATGTGACGGGTACGCAGAAAGCCTGCGAAAAATTCTTTCAGGGTGAGTTTCATGATGCTGCTCCTGTACCGCCGGTGCTCACCCGCAGCAGGCACGCTCGTGCGCGGCCCGGAGCCACAAAGGCAAGGCGTGCGCATGCGCTGTGTTGCAATCCGCCGCAAACGGCCGGGATCGCACACATGTCAGTGTCGAAGAGGGGGCTTCACGATTCAGGTCAGAGCTGACCCGGTCAAGACGCCGCTTCCTGCTGGTCAGCAAGAAACGGCAGGGAAATCTGCGCGCTAGCTTGCCGAGAATAGGCCGTTCTCAAGAACTGGCCGACGACTGTCGCTCGAACTGGTACCCACTGAAGATCTGCGCTCTTGATGAAAACGCCGGCAGCTTACGCCCGACGTTTTAGAGAGTAAACCGTAAGAAGTTTTCCATCCGATGAATCAGAAACTTCTTCAGGATCGGTTCAGACAAGGACGATTTCGCCCCGTTTCAGGCGTTGTCCCACTGTCGGATCCGGATCCGGCAGTGCTTCATGGCGTTGACGATGTGCTTTTCGACCACGCTGCGGGACACCCCGAGGCGCTCGGCAATTTCAAGGTGGGACAAACCATCGAGCTTGCGCAGTAAAAAGCACTCGCGGCACGCCGCCGGCAGTTCGGCGAGTGCCCGCTGGATCATGTCCAGGCGCTGGCCCTGGTCCATCAACACCTGCGGCGAGGGGCTGAAAAAACGCTCCTCGGTGTCCAGCACTTCCAGGGGCTCGACCTGACGCAAGGTGTTGCGCCGGTGGCCGTCGATCACCAGGTTAAGTGCCGTGCGGTACAAAAATGCCCGGGGCTGCTCGATCGGCTCATCTGCGGTACGCTCCAGCACCCGCACATACGCGTCATGCACCACATCTTCAGCCGCCTGGGCATTGCCTAGCCTGGCGCTCAAAAAGCCCATCAGTTCGCGATAGTAGTTTTCCAACAGGACTCCTGGCCGCAGCAGCAGCGGCAACACTCCATGAGCGCAGAAACAGATCTAATGGGACAGCGGCATGATGATGGCACTTGTGCAGATGTAATTTATAGTAATTCTCATATAGATTTAAACCCCGGGTGCTTAAACGCCATAGAAATATCCAGTAACAGACGCATCCGCCAACGCCTAAATCCCTCGCCAAACCGCTCGTTTACTCAACAGCTCCCCGTGTCTGTCGTCCTGACGACAGCGTTTGCTCTGGGCATTGCGCTCAACAGCATGACGACGGGCCGATTTTCATTGGCCGGAACCCTGCATGAAACGCCCTCGACAGACCCGCCGTGTGCTGCTGATCACCCTGTGTTTATTGCTGGTCACGGCCCTGGCAGCCTGGCCATTTCTTGTGCCGGGGCGGGACGCGTATGACACCGTACCCGTCACCCGGGGTGATATTGAAAGCAGCGTGACCGCACTCGGCACCTTGCAACCGCGCCAGTACGTCGACGTTGGCGCGCAAGCCTCGGGGCAAATCCACAAGATCCATGTCGAGGCCGGTGCTGAAATCAAGGAAGGCCAGCTGCTGGTCGAAATCGACCCCTCCACCCAGACCGCCAAACTCGATGCCAGCCGCTTCGCCATTGAAAACCTCCAGGCCCAGTTGCAAGAGCAACGCGCCCTGCACGATCTGGCAAAACAGAAATTCCAGCGCCAGCAACACCTGGCCAAAGGCGGAGCCACCCGCGACGAAGACGTGCAAGCAGCACAGGCTGAAGTGCGCACCACCCGGGCCCGGATCGACATGTTCCAGGCCCGGATCCGCGAGGCCCGGGCCAGTTTGCGCAGTGACGAGGCCGAACTGGGTTACACCCGCATCTATGCGCCGATGTCCGGCACCGTGGTGGCACTGGACGCCCGCGAAGGCCAGACCCTCAATGCCCAACAGCAAACACCGCTGATCCTGCGTATCGCCAGGCTCTCACCGATGACGGTCTGGGCTGAGGTGTCGGAAGCCGATATTGGCCATGTCAAACCCGGCATGCAGGCCTGGTTCACCACCCTGAGCGGTGGCAACCGGCGCTGGAACAGCACCGTGCGCCAGGTCCTGCCCGTCCCGCCAAAACCCCTCAACGAAGCCAGCCAGGGCGGCGGCAGCCCTGCGAGCAAAAGCGGCAGCGCCCGCGTGGTGCTGTACACCGTGCTGCTGGATGTCGACAACACCGATCAGGCCTTGATGCCCGAGATGACCACCCAGGTATTTTTCGTCGCAGGTCAGGCCCGCGACGTGTTGCTGGCGCCGATTGTGGCCCTGCAGGGCAGCACCGAAGGTGACCGCCAGAGCGCCCATGTCGTGGCAAAAAACGGCAAGATCGAACCCCGCCGGATCCGTACCGGGATCAGCGACCGTTTACGGGTAGAGATCCTCGAGGGCCTGAACGAAGGCGATCACCTGCTGATCGGCCCCGCCACCGGCAACGGAGGCTGAATGCCCACTCCCCTGATCGACCTGCAGGACATCCGCAAGGTCTACGGCGGTATCGACACCCCTGAAGTTCACGTGCTCAAGGGCATCAGCCTGTCGATCCATGCCGGGGAGTTCGTGGCCATTGTCGGCGCCTCGGGTTCGGGCAAGTCGACCCTGATGAACATCCTCGGCTGCCTCGACCGCCCGACGTCGGGGCGCTACCTGTTTGCCGGGGAAGACGTGGCCCACCTCGACAGCGACGAGCTGGCCTGGTTGCGCCGCGAAGCCTTTGGCTTTGTATTCCAGGGTTACCACCTGATTCCCTCGGCCTCGGCCCAGGAAAACGTCGAAATGCCGGCCATCTATGCCGGCACCCCCGCCGCGGAACGCCATGCCCGCGCCGCGGCCCTGCTGGAGCGCCTGGGCCTGGCCGAACGCACCGCCAACCGCCCGCACCAGCTGTCCGGCGGCCAGCAACAGCGGGTGTCCATCGCCCGCGCCCTGATGAACGGCGGGCACATCATCCTCGCCGACGAACCCACCGGCGCCCTCGACAGCCATAGCGGCGCCGAAGTCATGGCCCTGCTCGACGAACTGGCGAGCCAGGGCCACGTGGTGATCCTGATTACCCACGACCGCGAAGTCGCGGCGCGGGCCAACCGGATCATCGAAGTGCGCGACGGCGAGGTCATCAGCGACAGTGCCAGCGACCAGCCTGCCGCCGTGAACGACAACCCCCAAGCCCTGCAGGCCATTGATCTGCGCCAGCGCCTGAATGAAGGCAGCGAAGCCCGTGGCGCCTGGAAAGGCGAGCTGGCCGACGCCGTTCACGCCGCCTGGCGGGTGATGTGGATCAACCGCTTGCGCACCGCCCTGACCTTGCTCGGCATTGTCATCGGCGTGGCCTCGGTGGTGGTGATGCTGGCCGTCGGCGAAGGCAGCAAGCGCCAGGTGATGGCCGAAATGGGCGCCTTTGGCTCCAACATCATTTACCTCAGTGGCATGTCGCCCAGGCCCAGGGCGCCCCTGGGCATTGTCACCCTCAATGACGTGGCCGCCCTGTCGACCTTGCCCCAGGTGAAAATGATCATGCCCATCAATGGCGCCGAAATCGGCGTGCGCTACGGCAACGTCGACCACACCCTGTACACCGGCGGCAACGGCATCGACTTTCCGGCAATTTTCAACTGGCCCGTGGTCCAGGGCAGCTTCTTTACCCAGGCCGATGAAAACACCGCAGCCGCCGTGGCGGTGATCGGCAAAAAGGTGCGCGACAAAGTGCTCAAGGATGTACCCAACCCCATTGGCCAGTACATCCTGCTGGAGAACGTGCCTTTTCGCGTCGTTGGCGTGCTGGCGGAAAAAGGCGCCAGCTCCGGCGACTCGGACAGTGACACCCGGATCGTGGTGCCCTACTCCGCTGCCAGCGTGCGTCTGTTCGCCAGCCACAACCCGGAGTACGTGGTGATCGCCGCACTGGACGCGAGCAAGGTCCATCAAACCGAAAAAGCCATCGAGCAACTGATGCTCAAGCTGCACCACGGCCAGCGTGATTTCGAAATCACCAACAACGCGGCCATGATCCAGGCCGAAGCCAAAACCCGTAACACGCTGTCGCTGATGCTCGGTTCGATTGCTGCCATCTCTCTGCTGGTGGGCGGTATCGGGGTGATGAACATCATGCTGATGACCGTGCGCGAGCGCACCCGCGAGATCGGTATCCGCATGGCCACCGGCGCCCGCCAGCGCGACATCCTGCGCCAGTTCCTGACCGAGGCCCTGATGCTCTCGCTGGTCGGCGGTGTGGCCGGCATCACCCTGGCTTTTATCGGCGGCGGCGTCCTGCTGCTGTGGGATGTGGCCGTGGCGTTTTCATGGGGCGCCGTGCTTGGCGCCTTCGGTTGTGCGCTGGTGACCGGCGTTATTTTCGGCTTTATGCCGGCCCGCAAAGCTGCCCGGCTCGACCCGGTCACGGCCCTTACCAGTGAATGATCTATTGATGAAGCCGTCCTTGAGCCTGTTGTCCGTGTGCCTGCTGCTGGGTGCCTGCAGCCACTCCCTGCCCCCCGACAATCACGACGTGCTGGCACCTGCGGCCTGGCAATCGACCCATTCACTGACTACGCCAGTGGACAACCGGCAATGGTGGTCACACTTTGGCAGCCCCGACCTGGAACGCCTGATTGCCCAGGCACGGCTCGGCAGTTACGACCTGGCTGGCGCGATGGCACGGGTGCAGCAAGCCCGGGCCACGGCGGTGATCGCCGGGGCGTCGGTACTGCCCGAAGTGCAATTTGCCGGCAGTGGCAATCGCGAAAAATTGCTCCGCGGCAAAGGTTACAGCCAGCTGGATGCCCGCGATGACAACAAGGCGGTGGACTACTTTGACGCCCGTCTGAGCGCCAGCTACGAAGTGGACTTTTGGGGGGGCAAAGCCGCGGCCCGGGACAGTGCGGACCAGGCACTCAAGGCCAGCGAGTTTGATCGCGACACGGTTGAGCTGACCCTGCTCAGCAGCGTGGCCAGCAGTTACGTGCAAATCCTGGCCCTCAACGAACAGTTGCGCATTGCCAGGCTCAACCTGACCAATGCGCAAAACGTGCTGCACCTGGTGCAGGTCCGCC
>JBILYW010000012.1:0-15443 GCA_044377555.1 Pseudomonas sp. | reverse complement strand
CGATACCGTGCGCCTGTGCGCTCAGTGCCCGATTGAATTACTGACGGAGCGCACTTTTTGCCAGTGGGTCACCGGTTTTATTCAGCAAGTGGCTGATACACGCCTGTTGCTGGACCAATCTGCCTGAACACCAGACGGGCTGGAGTTTTTAAAACACGGGCCGGCGACTGTTGCGAATGTTTTGTTCGAGCAATTCAGGGTTGAGGTCCGCCTCTTGGGCGGGCGATAAAACATCCTTGAATTTCATGAGTACAGGGGTGTTCTGATCAATGCCGTACTCGAATTCAGTGTTGAGAATCTTGTGGGTATGGCTCAGAGATGCACTGCTGGCAAACGCCAGCACGGGCAGAGTCAGCTCCATACTGTGGGTCCGGCTAGCCGTGTAGTTCACGCACAGACTTTTAATCCGCAGGTTGTCCGTATTTTTCAGCGCACGTTCCACTTCATCCTGTGCCGCGCCCCCATCAGCAGTGACACTTTCAATCATCCGCAGCACATCCGGTTTGACCTCGAGCCCCACGCTCACTGAAGTCCCTTTGTTGCTCTCCAGCTCTTTAAGTGTTCGGGCCAATTGCGGCTGGCTCTGGAGCATCCGGATAATGGCCGCCTTGTTTGCCGCTGCCGTATCGTCCATCCACCCATGCTCTGCGTCGCCATCCAGCCCCACATAGGACACTGTTCGCTCGACGGAGCCAAGTTCGCGCCTGCCCTGTGTGCTCCATTGGTGCTGCTGAAGAAGCGTTTGCATATTGGCTTTCAGCACAGCCTGCTCTTCAAGCCCAGTCTTAGGTGTCGGCAAACGGTCCAATAGTCGATGAAGACTTTGCAGTTGCTCACCTATATCGCCCTCAGAGGGAAGTGCCTGCAGTTCGCGCTTTGCCTGCGGGGAAAAGCCCGACAATGCATCACGCATATCATTGACCTTTATCTGCTCAACGGCCGGTACAGGCTTGAATGTAAAGTTCAAGGCCCCCGATCTACTGCGATCAAAGTTGACCGAGAGCGAAGAATCGAACCATGTGAAACCCACCAGGGATGAACCCTGCGGTTCAACCTGAGCCAATAACGACGTGTTCCCGGGCGCCACACCGATAGAAACGCCACCTTTATTCAACAACTGAACATTATGTTCTTGAGTATGAGTCACCTCGTTCAGCCCCTGGATTACCGAGCTGCCTTGATCAAAATGCACCAGGTTAAAGCTCGCACTACCGCCTATGGCCGTACGAACCAAACCAGCCAGTGGCCCCGGGTCTTGCAGCGCTTGGTAATGGACACGGCCTTGTGCGAGCGCAAAAACACTCAGGTCCACATTGTTTTTCGAGCGATGGCCGTACTTGTGATCCTTGCCGAGATCCAGCAAGTCGAATACATCCCCCCGCTCCCCCGTCAGGATCTCCATCATTCTTGGAAAGTCGGCTTCTTCCACATCAAAGCTGATACTCGCGCCCTTTTCATGCGATGCACCCAGGTTGGCCTTCACACCCAGTTTCAGATCGGCCCCAATCACATCACCGACTGAGAACGGCGCCAAGCTCGTCCCTACAGAAGTAGTGAGGGCATGTTTGGTGTCCATGCTGATTTTTACCGTGGCGCCCTCATCGGTTCGGCTGATCGTTACCCCGTTGGACTTGCCCCTCGAAGCGCCAATGTAAAACTCAAGGAAGGGCACAGGCGGAATGCCCAGCGCCAACAACCCTGCGCTCTTGGTGATGTTGCGGCTCGACCCAATGGTTTGGCCGCTTTCAGACTGCTGGACCTCTCGCATCAGAGCCTGTTTAAGATCGCCCCCCTGGCCGACCCCCAAGGTGCGGGCAATATGAAAATGGAGAGCGGACCCGGGGGTACCCATATCCTTGGCCAGCAACTTGAAGTTTTTGTAGAGGTCCTCGGCTTGCGCGTAATTGTTGATATTTTGCGCAGTTTTTTTATGGACAGGATTGTCGTGGTAATCCTGCATGACGTTTTCTAATGAGGCCGCAATGTGCGTCACGTCGGGATGAGGTTCCTCCAGCCTTGAAATGAGACCGCTCAGGTGCGACAGGGTCAGAGCATGATGAATCAAATCGCTTTCGATCAGCGCCGTGGGGTTTTTCAAATCCCGCTTGTTATCAGCGCTCCACTTCGACAGGACAACGCCCTGCTGCTCATAACTGCGAAGCAGGGCTAACGTTCTGTTGCCCGTAGAAGGCGACAGATTTTCAAACGCCTTGCGTATCTGATGAAGCGTTGACTCGGGATCGCCAACAGTCACGGTTTTGTCAGGCCCAGGGGGCGTTTGGGTTCCGTGCAGCTCACCCAGCCTGGACGCCGACGACTCACTGCTTTTTTCCACCTGCAGCCGTGCTGCATTGAGCGCCTTGACGATCCCTTGCAAGGGCTCGTGCCCCTGCAGTCGTTCAAGACGAGCAGTTAAATCCGGCGAAGCCTGCGGCGCTCTCGCCAACGGTTTGAGTTGCTGACGCAGTGCTTTGTCACTGTCATAAAGGCCTGCCATCCCGACACGCCCTTTAATGCGATGCTGAAGGTCGTGAGCAATATTTTTAATCCCTTCATAAGGTTTGAAGTGCGCGCTTAAATCTTTGAAATAGCCGCCTTCACGCTTAACCCCCTCCGTAGTTTGCCCCAGGACAGTGGAGCTCACGGCCAAGGAAGTTGCATGGTTCTGTGTTTTCAACTCACCGCCACTCAATACCGAACCCAGGGAGCTCACACGCGTCTTTGACTGCGCTGCAAGCGGCTCCCACTGCAAGGCCCCGTCAGATAAAATATTCAGCTGGCGATATTTTTCGCCCCAGCGCTTCAGTTGAGGATGGTTCTCTCCCCAACTGGCAACCAAATGCTTATCGGCTCCCATGCGCAGTGTTTTCAGTTGCTCATTGCCGGGCAACTTCACCGACGTCCAGGCAACGTGTGATGACGACGGGTTTTGCCAAAATGCCTTTTCCAGCCTCAGCAACTTGCCGGTTTTGGTCTGGCCATAAAGGTTGCCAAGGTGATCCAGCGCCAGTGCTCGCACATCTTCAGCCTTGCTAAACCTTAAGGCCGTTTCTTTTCCATCGATGTGAGCATGCAGCTGGTTGTTATGGTCCAGGCTCACAAAGCGTCGAGCGCTATCCACTGCAAAACCGGTGATGATTCGCTCAGAACCTGCGGTCATTGCTTCGAACGCAAACCGGGTTTGTGCACCATTGGGCGGGGCCAGATCATAACTGGCGCCCATATGTAACGGCTCCCAGGTTTTATGGGGGACCAACACTTTCAACTGACCGTCCTGCAGCACATAGGCGCGGCCATCCAGGCCTCGCTCCAGATGGTCGACATTGAGTTGATCCGTCTGCTCCCAACGCTGAGCCGGCGAGTCCCAGCACAACAGGGTATTGCCTTGCAGCGCGACCTTGCCCCGCACGCCAAGATCCACAGCACCGGCCAGTGCTCCCGGCCCCGGTTGCGGCACACCTTTGTCGATCGCCTTAAACATCACATCACTGAGATTCCAGCCCGGTGCCAGCCCTGCCCCGTCAGTCAGCGGGCTGCTGTGGAGCTGCTTGGATGCATCGAGAAACAGGGCGTTGAGCTGAGCATTATCGTCATGCATGAACCCCTTGATAGTGATGCCGTCCTTGAAGAAATGCCCAAGCTGACCGATCGGCTCACGCACCATCTCCAGATCCCCCTCCCTGGCCGTGCGCAAATCCCCACGTAACAACTCGCCCTTCAGGTTCGAGGCATACAGCACATCACCCGCCAGCCCAATGCATGTTAGCTGTACAGGCTCGCCCGACTCACTGACAGGTGTGAGACGGACAACGGGCACACCCTTGTCGCGATGGATGTGAAGAACGGCACCTTGCGCGCATGGCCTCAGGCTTGCCTGTGTTTGACCGGCAATACTCAGGTCACTGACGCCCTGTGGGACTTTCATCAGGGCACCTTCCCGGGTCAGGCCAAGACGGGTGTACTTGCCCTCATCCTTGTCAGCCAGCCAGGCACAGGTCTGCGGCTCGAACCGGTACAGACGCTGCTCTTTCAAACGAAACTGGCTACCGTCCCGGGTTGTGTGTACCTCACTGACCTGTCCCAAATGGGCCCGACCAGGGTTGTCGGGCCCCCAGGCGCCGCCAGCCAGGGGGCAACTGCTTTTGAACGCCGCGGCAACGGCCGGCGTGGACTGGATGTGAAACACATTGAGCTTCTCATCCAGCACGCGCAGCCCTTGCTCCTTGCCCGCGTAACCGGGGGCCGGGGTCAGGCGCCCGGGGAGCTGATTGAGTTGCCCGGCGATATCCCGCCCGGCCTGCGAACCTTCTGCAACAACCTTTCCATGCTGAACCCCGGCGCTGAACGCCATGGACGATGGACGATAACTGCGAAACTGGACCAGCTCCGGGGGATGTGCGCTGGAGCGACCCAGCCGGAAAAGATCGGAACACCATCGGCCAATACTTCGAGTGGCAGGCTTCTGCCGGATGGCCGGGTTGGCTCCGCTCTGCGAAGTACCAAGGTTCTTTTCAAGACGAACTGGATCTGCTGGGCCCAAAAACATGGCAGGCTCGAATTTATCGGCTGATGACAACTGAGTGACACTGAAAACCCTCGCGGTTCCCTCATGCCCGGTCATCAGCGATCAAGTTCAGGCAGTTCTATGGTTTCACGACGCGCGTCATCATCCAGTTCACGCAGAATGCGGTAGATGTGGGCAACGGCCTGCAATGTCTCGCGGCCAATACAGTCGCCGACCTCTTCGCGATACAGCGTACGGGCCAGCCAGACACACTGGATCACAGGGACATCCGCCGCCCTGGCCCTGTCGATCATTTGCCGGGCCTGAGCATCGACCCCTTTTTCGAGCAACATCGGCAACGGTGTGTGGGGGGGACGGTAATACAGTGCAACAGCAAAATGAGTCGGGTTGACCAGCAACATGTCGGCCTCTTCCAGCGGCAGTGGCTTGGCCACCGGCGCATCCTGGGCCAGCTCTTGGGCCAGTGCCCGGCGCAGCATTTTGACGTGGGGGTCACCCTCCATGCCTTTGTATTCCTTGACCACTTCGTCATGGGTCATACGCATGCGCTTGGCAAAAAAGTATTTTTGCAAAGCCCAATCCACCAGTGCGAGCACCAGTAACAGGCCAAGACAGGTATGCAACAAACGTCGAAACAACACGATCAACGCCTCGATGTAGCCCGGTAAATCACCGTTGGCCAACCCCACCAGCACGCCCAGGTCCGGGCCAATCACCCGGTACAGCACAAAGCTGATACACAGGGCCTTGAGCACGCCCATCAGCATGTTCATCAAGGCCTGGCCCGAGAACATCTGCCGGGCCTGATTGATCGGGTTAAGCCGGTTGAAGTCCGGTGACAGAGTCTGGGGGGCAAACAAAAAACCGAACTGCAGCCAGCTGCTGATCAATTTCATGGCGATTGCGATGCCTGTGATCAGGAGCGCGAACCCGAAAAACACTTGGGCCGCCCCGGCTGCGACCTCTTGCAGCGCACGGATAAAGGGTTGCCCCATCAGTGACACGGGCAACATCAACAGTTGCTGAAGACGCTGCATGGTGCCCTGGGCCGAGGCCAGGGCTATTTCACTGATGGCGGTCAGGGCCAGCAGTTTGCCGATGTCCTGACTCTGCGCGACTTGCCCTTTTTGCCGTTGATCCTGAAGTTTCTTGCGGCTCGCATCGTACTTTTTTTCACCGCAGTCACTCATGGCCAGGTCACCTTGAACAACAGGCCGAGTGAATGTTTGAGGTCGCCCAGCAGCCCCATGCGCCCCACAATCAATTCTTCAAGCAACCCCAGATACAGCAAAAGAAAGCCCAGCCCGGCCAGGCTTTTAGCGGGCATCGACAACACAAAAACCTGCAACTGCGGGCTGTAGAGGCTCAACAGGGAGATGGCGAATTCGATCATCAACAGCAACGCGATAAACGGCGCCGCATACAGCAGCAGATGGGTGAAGGTATCCCCGAGCAGACCAACAAAAACATCAAAGCCATCCTCTGCCAGCGTCGGGAGCCAGAGTGTAGGCGGCCAGATCAGATAACTGTCCCAGATCACTTGGGTCAGGCTGCCTAACCCCAGCGTGACAATCAGCAAAAAAATGCTCAGTTGTTTGAACATATGCCCGATGGGTGTGGCATCGGGGCCCAATAACGGGTTGAGCTGCCCTGCGATCAGAGCCCCGCGCTGGTTGTCCAGTAATGCGCCGACCGACTCGAACAACCAGAAGGGCATCGACAGCAGCATGCCCAGCAAAAAGCCCAGTACAGCTTCTTTGAGCAGCAACCCGCAAAGCGCCAGCATGCTGTAGTCCAGCGCCGGCAAGTTGTGATAAATGCCCGGGGCCGGGATCAATGCCAGTGAAAAAACGATGGCATGACGCGGCATCCCGCGCACATGCTGAAAGCAAAATGCAGGGACCAGAAAAAAACAGGGGTACAGGCGCGCCATCGCAATGGCGAGGCTGGGCAAATACTCAAGGATCGGTATGGACGGCGTCATGGCAGGGCTCCCTTCAACGCGTCGAACGCGCGGCAATGTCAAAGGTGAGGTTGAGCAGTTGAATCAACTCGACGCCGATCCAGCGCCCCGTCAGCGCCAGCGTGATCCCCACGGCGACCAGCTTGATACCGAAGGGCAATGCCTGGTCCTGGATCTGCATCAAGGCCTGGACCAGTGATGTCAGCACCCCCGCGACAACCGCCACGATCAGCGGTGGCGCAGACAGCACCACCACCAGCAACATGCCCTGCTTGAACAACAGAATCGAGTCCATTGGCGCCTCAAAGGTAGGACAGAAAAAGGCTGTCGAGCAGGCGTGTCCAACCGGATACCAGCACAAACAGCAGCAACTTGAGAGGCAGTGAAATCGTCATGGGCGAGACCATCTGCATGCCCAGGGCCAGCAGCAGATTCGACACGATCAGGTCGACGACAATGAACGGGATATAGATCAGAAAACCTATTTCGAATCCGGCCTGCAACTGCGAGAGCACAAATGCCGGAACCAGCAGAATCAGGTCATCGCGATTGACCTGTTGCGCCATTTCCTGCGGCCACAGGCGGGCCGTGTTCTCCAGCAGATGAGTCAGCACATCGGGGGCCGTGTTACGCACCATAAACCCCTGCAAAGGCTTCACGGCTTGTGCCCCACTGGCCTGCAAGGCCTGCAAGCTGCTCAGGTCCACCGGCGATTCCTTGAGGATGCGGGCGGTCTCATAACCCACAGGCGCCATCACAAACAACGTCGCTGCCAGAGCAATGCCGTAGAGCGCAATGCTCGGCGGCACCTGCTGCACGCCGATCGCATTACGGGTGATCATCAACACGATGCAGATTTTCAAAAATGCCGTACACACCACCAGCAGCAACGGCATCAATGACAACCCGCCAAGGAAAAGCGCCAGCAGGAAGGGATCAACCCCTTGAACCGTCATTGTGAAAAACTGATGCGCGACAGCTGCAAGCCGAGACGGCCGTCGACCTCCACCAGTTGGCCGTGGCCAATCCGGCGATCACCGTAGTAAAGCCCGGCCATGCCTGCGCCATAACCCTCAACGGTCAGCACTATGCCGGGGGCCAACTGGCGCAGCTCACCCAGGCTCAGTTTGAGTGCTCCGCAACGAACGCTCATCTCCAGCAACAAGCCTTCAATCGGCTCATCCAGCGCAATCGCTGCGCCCGGTTCATCAATTGGCGCAACGCCCGTGCTCGTAAAAAGAACATCATCCATCGCTGATTCCTCAACAGAACAAATCTTCAGGCACCTGCGCCCGCCGCCATCATCCATCTGCGTATCCAGCTTGAGCCGCCCCACCCTCAATGATCCAAAACCTTCGGTGCTGAACCCGGAACACTCCGCCAGCAACACGTCACCGGGGCGAACCGTGCGCACCTGTTCAATCGCCAGTTGCAAGTGCCCGAGCACTATCGGGATCGACACCGCAAAGCCCTCCCACAGCGGCGCCTTGATTGCCTGCCACGTCCCCGCGTCATAAAGCGCCAGCAGGGTTTGCGCGGGCATCGTCAGCCGGCCGACGCTGCGCGATTGCCCAAGCGCCACGCTGACCCGGCATTCGAAAGTGCCCTGCTGTACATCGGCAAGGGGTCGCAGGTAACCAAAAAGCCCGGTTAATTGCGGGCTCAAACGCTGCTGAAAAAGCCCCCAGAACCATGAATCCGGATCATTGCCGGTGTCTGCCAGCACCACAGGGCATTCACCAAACAAGCTGAGAATGGCGGTGCAGTCACTGAACGTCATGACGCCACATCCGCTTTCAAAGGACAGTGAAACACCTGAATCCGGGGTCGGGCCGGGCTCAAGCACAAGCTCACCGGCCTCGTCGGCTACCCGGAACAAAAAGCGCAGGCCACGGCCCAGCCGGCGATAAGCCGCGACCACCAGACTGTCCTGCCGGGGCAAACAGATTGCCGTTGCGGTCATGGCCGCCCCCCCTGCATCAGTTCTATCCTCACGGGCCGGCCCAATCGGCGCGCAAGGCTTTGCTGGCAGCGCTGCTGCTGGCCTGCGAGCCATTGGCAGGTGTCGGCGCGCTCGGCATCCAGCCAGATACTCCAGCCCTGAGGTTCATGGCGCGCACTGACCTTGATCCGTCCGCGACGGGCCAGACACATCACAAATTGCAGGGGCCAGTGGCCGCTCCCCCCAAGGCGGGGCATCAACTGCTCGGACATGGCCTGGGCAAACTCGACAGCATCCGCAGGGTTTGCCAGGCGCGTATCGGGCAGACTGCCCTGGACACCTGACGCCAAAAACGCGTTGAACAGCTTGCTGTCGGCGACACGCCTCCGTGACCCGGAGTCGTGCGGAAGCGCACGTTGCAGTGTGGGCACTGATAGCTCGGTCATAGGACCTTCTGCCCCCATTGCACGGATAACTCCCGAAGCTTTTCTACTGCCCGCCGACACTGCGAGGCGTGCTTGCGCGCACGCTCAACGTCGATCACTTCCCGCCGCTGCTGATCGAACAACAGCTGCAGGCGTTGTTCTTCACGGACCGTTTCGGCACATGCCTTACGCTCCGCCTCGCCCCAGCCTGTCAGGGTTTGCAGTGACACTGCCCGCCCCCGATGCCGGCCCAACAATTCGGCCCGCTGCCGGGCTTCTTGCAGACGGGTTTGTTCGACCTGCACCCGGGCCTGCTCGATACGCACGCTCAGCGCCTGCAGGGCCGCCAGGGCTTTTCGCAACTGACGCTCGGCCCGCTCGGCCCGAAATCCGCGCAGGCATTGCAGGGTTTCTATTTCACTCAGAGGCACTTCAGGCAGGTACATGGGCAGTCAACTCGCTGAGTTGCTCCAGCGTTACCGGAAATGGCGTGGGCTCACGCAAGTCCTGGCGAAGAAAAGCGTCTACCCGCTGCCGACTTTCGACCGCCATGTCGGTCAGCGCATCGTTCCCCGCCTGGTACTCACCCAGTTTGAGCATCAACTCAATCTGTTGATGGGCAGACAGCAAACGCCTTAAAGACGTCATGTTCTGCACCTGGGCAGGCGCTGCAACATTGCCCATGATCCGGGACAGGCTGCCCAGCACATCAATCGCCGGATAGTGGCCGCGCTCGGCCAGCTTTCGTGACAACACAATGTGCCCGTCCAGCAAGGAACGGACTTCATCCGCAACGGGGTCGCTCATGGAGTCCTGCTCGATCAACACGGTATAGATCGCGGTAATAGCCCCCTGTTGAGTCAACCCTGCGCGCTCCACCAATCGCGGCAGCAAGCTGTAAACCGAAGGCGGCAGACCACCACGCCCCAGCGGTTCACCCGCTGCCAGACCGATTTCACGCTGGGCCCGGGCAAAGCGCGTCAGGGAGTCGATCAGCAATAGAACCCGCTGCCCCTTGCTGCGAAAACCTTCGGCCAGGGCGGTCGCCGTGAAGGCTGCGCGCGCCCGCTCCATGCTTGAGCGATCAGACGTTGCGCACACCAGAACGGCTTTGGCGCGCAAGGCATCGTCCAGTTCATGGTCGAGAAATTCGCCCAACTCGCGGCCCCGTTCACCAATCAGCCCAAAGACGATCACATCGCAATCGACGTTGCGGGCGATTTCAGCCAGCAGTGTGGTTTTGCCACACCCGGCCCCGGCAAAAAGCCCCACCCGCTGACCTTCGCCCAACGTCAACACTCCATCAATTGCCCGCACCCCGGTCGATAATGCGCGGCAGATGCGCGGTCTTTCGGTGGGCAGTGGCGCCTCGCACAACACCGCGCAGGCAGCCTCACAAGGCGGCCTGGCGAAGGCTCCCCACCCGCAGCCGGTGAGCGGTCGGCCAAATCCGTCCAGAACCTGGCCCAGCAAATCATTGCCGACACGAACCTGATGCGCCCCTCCCAGGCGTTTAACCGCCGCCCCTGCGCAAATGCCTTCCAGGTTGCCAAGGGCACTGAGCATCGCGTCCTGCTGATCAAAACCGATGATTTCGGCGAGCACCCACCCTTGGCCCGAGGTCTCGACCTGACATAAATCCCCGATCCGGGCATGTGGCAAACGGCATTGCAGCAAAATGCCATTGATCCGCTGTACCCGGCCGTAAAGAGCCACTGGCGCAAAACCGGCCAACCGGGCGGACTGGCCCTGCTGCCAGCACTCAAGCCTTTCTTGAATGCTCTTGCTCACCACTTCACCTCGTACCGCTGCTTGCCTTCAAACAGCAAGCGGTGATTGTCGATAACGGTCAGGCGCAAGCCATCAATTTCATCACCGAAAAACAGGCGGCGCCCGTCTGCCAACACCACATGGGCCTTTTGGCCGCCAATGATCTGAACGATCCTGAATGGCAGGTCCGAGCTGAGCGCCTGGACCTGGTTGATGATCGGCACTGTCGTTTCGAACTGCGCCGAAAAACGGGCAAGCATCCGTGAAACCAGTGCCTGCGACTCTTTCGAGACGTCACCACCGAGGGTGATTTGATCGCTGGCGAGCTCAAGGCTGACTTGATGGCCCAGCTCGCGCTCGATCAACATTTTACGTAATTGCTGATGCACCTCTGCCGGCGTCGCGAGCCGACGCTTGTCACTGGTTGAGGCCTCTTCCCGGGGCGGTGGCATCACGTCACTGGAGGGCAAGACCAACCCGCCGGCCACCGCCAGCGGCACCAGCAGTGCGCAGACCAGCCCGGTTTTCCATCGAATTGCCGTGGATGCTGCCCGCTCATTGACCGCAACTTCGTTCGACGTGCCCGGCACATGAACAGGCTCCTGGGACCAGAAGCTGTCGGTGATGGCGATACAAAGCCGGATACCGCCAATGGAGAACTCGACCCTGGGCGCCAGATTTGCAATGCGCGCCAATACAGCCCCGCACTCGTCCTGCAAAAGACCTTGCCGGGCTTGCACCTGCCATCGACCGTCACTGCAGAACAGTTGAGCGTGCTGAGCCTCAATACCGGGGTCGTATAACTCCAGGTCGGCCTCTGCGCTGGCACCGATGCACCATTGATCACCGAACAATGGCAATGCAGCGCCTTGATGCAGGCCGCTTAAAACCCGCAGCTCGAACATCTCGCCCGCGTTGTCGGTCAGCACGCCCTGATGACTCAAGAGACCGCCTCACGCAGCAGCCCTTCGTATTCAAAATCAAACCGGCCAAGCACTTTCACCTTCGCCGAGCCCATCAATTCGGCAAACGACATGACCGGCACATGGTTGAACTCATCGAACAATAAAGTGCGCAAAGGGCTACGCAGATCGTGGGCGACCAGCATCACGCTTTTTTCGCGCAACCCCGGCACAAAGGCATCCTTGAGCTGCTCCACCAACTGGGTGCTGTGCTCGGTGTCCAGGGCAAAGAAAACCCCGGTCTGGGTCTGACGCAACGCCTCGCGCAAAATGTTTTCGGTGTGGGGTGAGAGCAGCCAGGCATGAAGCCCGTCGAGCTCACTGTGCAAGTGATAAATCTGCGACTTCAGGGCTATGCGCGCATAGTCCGCGAGCGCAATCACTTCACGCTCGTGCTGACCGTGCTCGGTCAGTGCTTCGACGATCAGGCGCACTGCACGCAACGGCACCCCTTCACTGGCAAGGCGCTGCAGTACGCCGGAGAATCGGGAGAGGGGCATGATGCGCTGCAGCTCTTGCACCAGTTCCGGCTGGGTTTGCTCGAGCCAGGAGAGAATGGATTTGCTCTCCTGGACACCTAAAAACTGCGGCCCGCTGATCATCATCGCTCGCCGTATGCGCTCGATGATCAAGGTCTGGGCACTGAACGACTCGACGCTCTCCCCGGCCAGCACCGGGTCATCGGGTTGCAGCCATAACCAGTCCAGCTCATCCCGCTGCTCGCTGCCCCTGAGTGCATCAAGGGGTTCGCTTGGCAGGCTGGCACGCCTCACCGCCCTGCGCTCACCAAAGGTGGCCTTGAGCACCGGGGCCTCGTGCACACAAAAACGGAATTCATCCTCGCCAAGCGTGGGGCTGTATTCGATTTCAAATGGGGGGAGCGTCAAGCCCACGGTTGTGACGATGCTGTTACGCACCTGGCGAATGCCGTGAATCAGTTGTGTGGTTGGCCCGAGATCCTGATGGGCAGTTGCAAACTGCAGCACATAAGGCCTGGATGGATCAAAGCTGCGCAAATCCTCTTCGCCGTTTTGCCCGGGGGCAAGCTGCGGCACTTCGACAACCTGCGGCTCCTCTGCCTTCCTGGTGCGCAACCACAAATGAAGCCCCAGGCCAAAGGTGCCCAGGGCAATCGCGATAAACACCAGGGTCGGCATTCCCGGTAACGCGGCGAACGCCAGCATCCCGATCGAAGCAACCATCCAGCTTTTGGGTTCGCGGGTTATTTGCTGCCCGATCTGCACCCCGACGTTGGTGCTTGCCGACGGATTGTCAGGGGCGACACGGGTGATGATCATCCCCGCAGTCAACGCAATCAGAAGGGCCGGGATCTGAGCGATCAGGCCGTCACCGATGGTCAATACCGAATACAGCGTGATGGCATCTGCCGCACTCATACCATGCTGCAACATGCCCGTGGAAAACCCGCCCACTATGTTGATCACCACAATGACCAGGCCTGCGATAGCGTCCCCTTTGACGAACTTCATGGCCCCGTCCATGGCCCCGAACAACTGGCTCTCCCGGGATAACTCGTCGCGTTTGTGACGGGCCTGGGGCCCATCAATCAGCCCGCCGCGCAAATCACTGTCGATGGACATCTGCTTGCCGGGCATCGCATCCAGGCTGAAACGCGCGGAGACTTCCGCCACACGCTCGGAGCCCTTGGTGATCACCAGGAAGTTGACGATGGTGATGATCAGAAAGATCACCAGCCCGACGGCGAGATTGCCCCCAACTACGAAGTTGCCGAATGCCTCGACAATTTCACCCGCATCCTGCTCCAGAAGGATCAGACGGGTCGTCGCAATCGACAGCGCCAGACGAAACATGGTGGTCAACAGCAGGAGCGAGGGGAACGAAGAGAACGCCAGAGGGCTCGGCAGGTAAAACGCCAGAACGATCAGCAGGCAGGAAATACAGATATTGATCGCGATCAGGACATCTATCAGCCACGTCGGCAGCGGCGCGATAAAGATAAACACAATGCCCAGTACAAACACCGCCCCCAGAGCCTCGCCCCCTTTGGCGACGTTCGACAGGCCTTTGTTGAGCCACTGCACAAGTGTCATCGAATGGGTCTCGACAACCCGGGCCTCAGTGGCGCAATACCCTCGGCCCGAGTGTGCTCCCCCATCAGCGCCAATAAAGACTGGAGCGTGGCCTGACGGTTTTGCGGATCACTCCATACCGCCAGCGGCAGCCGTTGAACCAGTGAATAGACCTGGTTCAGGGAGACCAGTTGGCCGGAAAGCCCCTCCCCTCCCAACTCCCGGCTCAGGTCCTGAATCTCGCCGGGGTCGGTGCCTGTACTCGTGTACCCCAGCAAGCGCTGTAACAGGGCGACACCGGTGTATTCACCCGCCGGGGCACGGGCAGGCGATCGTTCAATAAACTGGCAACAACTGTGCAGGATGCCGCCCAATTGGCCGCAGGCCTGTAGCCCCAGGAGCAAGGTACGCAACTTGTCTGTCGGTACAGACGGACGATGGGCGGCAATATCATCCGCCAGGGCCCGGCCCATCATGTTCAACCCGGCATCGACCCCTTCTTCGCCAAACAACCCCAGCAATGCCTGCGTAATACTCACCAGCGATTGTTTCATCACCACGCTGGAGTAATACAGCGTGCGAACGGCCTGGCGCAAAGATGCATCACCATTGGCGGCCTTCAGCGCCTGGGCAATGTTCACGCCTGCCTGGATCTGCCGCAGATAACGTACCTGTACCTGCTCTTGAAAAGCCTGCGCCTGAACAGCATCCGGCTCTCGCCCTTGCGCCTGGGCCTGGGCCGTCACGTGCTGCAGCACGACATAGGTACGGGCCGGATCGTCACCGGTCAGCGCCAGCAAACTCTCGACACTGGGCCTGGACATGAGCTCCTGACGGACTTGCCGGGTCAACTGCCCCAGGCTGATCTGACCGGGATGCCCCAACTGCTCATACAACTCGTTGAGTTGCTGGATACCCTGGATTTTCAGCACGGGGGTATCCGTGCGCAGGTTTCGTCCGGGCTGCACTTTGCTGCTGCTCTCTACCTTCTGGCTGAACAGCATGCCGACTTCCTCGGCGGCATTTTGCTGAGAAGCCTGAGGGGCTTGCGCCCGGACCTCCCGCAGGGAGACAAGCGGGATGGAGACCGACGCAACATCGTTTCGCACGTCAACTTTCATAGAGATGCCATCAAGGAAGTTTCGAGTACCTGTGTGGTCGTCCACAGGCAAACGGTTCCTTGGTCGTTCAACGGCATTTTTTGTGAAAAAAATGGCACAAGAAAAAAGCCGCCATGCAAAAAACAGCACTGAAAAAACACCAACCGCAGCAAATACCCATAAAAAACATACAGATAAAAACAGTCCATCATTGGCATAAGCGATGCTTGGCAGGTCCTCGTCGAAACTATTTCGATAGCGTTCACTTGAGGATAAAGAATGAATCACTTAGATGATGTTTTAGCGCCTCCCCTTTTGCCTCCCCCATGCGACCCACTGGATCTGTCACTCGCGCTCCAGAAAAAACTGCGCCTGTTTATTCATAAACGCGTCCTGAATCCCGCAGATGCAGACGATATTTTTCAATTAACCTGCCTTGAGGCCTGGCGCAGCAAAGGCCGCTTCAACGGCCAGGCAGCGCTCAGTACCTGGATGTGCGGCATTGCGCAAAACCTGATCCGCAGTCACTTTCGCCGCCTGTACGCCAGGCCTGTGCATTGCGAGTTTGACGAGGTGCTGTGCCATGAGGAGAACTGCGCCCAGGACCCGGGCGGACAGTTCGAGATCAACCGGCGACTTGAGCTGACGCTCATTGCCATCAACCGGCTGCCGACTGAAATGCGCAATACGCTGTATGCATCACTG
>JBILYW010000011.1:0-15529 GCA_044377555.1 Pseudomonas sp. | reverse complement strand
CGCCAAATCCCGGACACAAAAAAGCCGGTTAATCCTGAGGATTAGACCGGCTGTTTTGGTGTTGCATATGGTGGGTCGTGTGGGATTCGAACCTACGACCAATTGGTTAAAAGCCAACTGCTCTACCAACTGAGCTAACGACCCGCTTCGTTGTGGGACGTATAATACTGATTTCTAACGAGAATTCAACACCTTGTTCGAATTAAATTCGAAATAATTCAAAAATAACGGGTTGGGTCAGTAATTCCGGCGGCTGCGAAGCCTTCTGCACGCAGGCGGCAGCTGTCGCACTTGCCACACGCACGGCCCTGACTGTCAGCCTGGTAGCAAGAAACTGTCAGCGAGTAGTCCACGCCAAGCTTTAAACCCGCTTGTACAATTTGCGCCTTGCTCATGTTTTGCAGAGGCGCCTGGATCCGGAACCCCTTCCCCTCTACCCCGGCTTTGGTCGCCAGATTTGCCATCACTTCAAAGGCTTCAACAAACTCCGGACGGCAATCGGGATAGCCCGAGTAATCCACCGCATTGACGCCGATGAAGATATCCCGCGCTTGCAGCACTTCAGCCCAGCCCAATGCCAGGGACAGGAACACTGTGTTACGTGCTGGTACGTAGGTGACCGGGATGCCTTCACTCGGCGCTTGCGGCACGTCAATCGAACTGTCGGTCAGGGCCGAACCGCCAATCCCGTCCAGGTTCAGGCCAATGACCTTATGCTCAACGGCTCCCAGATCCCGCGCAACACGCGCTGCTGCGTCAAGCTCCGCACGGTGGCGCTGGCCGTAATCAAAGCTCATGGTGTAGCAGCTATAGCCGTCAGCGCGAGCCATGGCCACAACAGTGGCCGAGTCGAGGCCGCCAGACAGCAGGATTACGGCTCTTTTTTCGGTGACAACAGTTTGTTCAGTCATTTCAGCGCCCCGGCTCGTCGTTCCACAGGTATTTATGCAGTTGCATTTGCAAGCGTACTGGCAGGTTGTCCGCCACGATCCAGTCCGCGAGATCACGGGCCGGCAAGTCATGGTGGCTCGGCGAAAACAGTACTTCGCCTGCCCGCCGCTCCAAACCATACTCAATCAACTTGGACACCGCCCAGTCGTAATCTTCCCGCGAACAGATCACAAACTTGACCTGATCATTGGGCGTCAACAAGGCAATGTTTTCGTAAAGGTTGCGGTGAGACTCTTTGGAGCCCGGGGTTTTCAAGTCGAGAACGCGACTGACGCGCGGGTCGACTGCCGAGATATCCAGTGCACCACTGGTCTCAATCGAGACTTCATAGCCCGCATCACAGAGTTGCTTGAGCAGGGGAATTGCATTGGGCTGGGCCAGAGGCTCACCCCCCGTCACACACACGTAACGCGGGCGGAAGCTGGCAACTTGCTCAAGAATGTCGTCGAGGGGGCGCACGGTCCCGCCGCTGAAGGCGTAAGCGCTGTCACAGTACCCACAGCGCAAAGGGCAGCCGGTCAAGCGTACAAAAACGGTGGGCAGGCCAGCCGTTCGCGTTTCACCCTGTAACGAGTAAAAAACTTCGGTAATTCTCAATGTGTCTTGCATATCCGCCACGGGCGTAACAGCTAAACAGGCTGTCCGCCTCCGTCAGGCACTCCAAGGAATCTGCTTGCACAGGACTCAGAAGAGCGTATTTCATAAAAGGGCGTGAATTCTAACGAAAAAACCCGCGACAGGCGCGGGTTTCTCGATGAAAGCATCGTATGTGCTACATGCGCTGCAGATCGCGTTGCGCCAACTGCGCAGCCGACGTACCCGGGTACTGAGCGACCACTTGCTGCAAAATGCCTTTTACCTTGTCGGTATGACCCAGGCGGCGCTCTACATCAGCAAGCTTATAGAGTGAATCCGGAACCTTTGCATGCTTCGGATACAACTGGCTTACCTTGGCGAAGGCCTGGCCGGCGGCTTGCAGATCACCTTTGGCCAGATTCACTTCACCCAACCAGTATTGAGCATTGCCCGCGTACTGACTGTTTGGGTATTTGCGCAGAAAGGCTGTAAACGCCTGACTGGCCTTGTCGAAATCCTTGGCTTTGATCAAGTCGAAAGCAGCATCGTAATAGAGCTTTTCTTTCGCCGGATCACCAGGCTCGGAACTCGCAGCAACCTGAGGTGCAGGCGCCGCTGTGTTACCGGCGGCATTAGCACCACCAGCAGAAGAATTATCAGGTGCGGCGGCCGGAGCAACGCCAGAACCAATACGCCGATCAAGTTCCTGGTATCGCTCCAGGCTTTCTTGTTTCATGCGCGAAATATCATTTTGCAGAACTTCGATCACACCCTGTTGGCGCGCAATCTGCTCCTGCATTTGTTGCAGCTGGTTGAACAGCTCGCCCTGTGCCGAGACAGGGGCCGAAACCCCTCCCCCGGCATAGGCGCCGCTCGCACCATAACCCGGTGATGGATAACTCCCCCCGCTATTGTTATAGCCAGAGTTGTCATCGACCACAGGAACCGCAGCCCATGCCGCTAGCGGCATGAGGCTGAGAGTCAGAATAGTTACAGCACGGCGGCACGTTCGCATGACGAATTACTTACGCAGTTCGACGCGACGGTTTTGAGCCCACGACTGTTCGTCGTTGCCAGTAGCGATTGGACGCTCTTTACCGTAGGACACCAGCTCCAGCTGTGCTGGAGAAACACCTTGCAGTACCAGGTAGCGTTGAACGGCTTTCGCACGACGCTCGCCCAGTGCCATGTTGTACTCACGAGTACCACGGGCGTCAGTGTTACCTTCCAGAACAACGCGAGCGCCGTTAGCTTTCAGGTCTTTAGCGTGAACGTCCAGAGCGCGCATTGCTTCTGGTTTCAGGTCCGAAGAATCGTATTCGAAGTAGAAAACAGTGATAGCGCGCAGAGCAGCTTCTTCGCTCAGGGAGCCATCAACAGCGCCAGTGTTTGCGCCGTAACCAGCGTTTGGATCAACAGCAGCGCCTTCACCGGCATTGTCGCCGCCTTTGGACGAGCAACCTACAGCTACAGCCATGGCCAGTGCCAGCGCAGCAAATTTACCAAACTTCAGCATTTCCATCGTAAAACTCCTAATGAACCCCAAGTGTTATATGCAACGTAAAGCTATCACCACGTCAGTTCAGGTAAGGGGACCAGGAAGGTTCTCTGACTTCGCCTTGAGCGGTAGGAAGAGGGAGCCTTACGCGTCCATTAATAGACACGAGCATCAAGACTCCCCGGCCCTGCTGGCGGGTGGCGTAGATTACCATGGTGCCGTTAGGTGCGACAGTAGCAGACTCATCAAGGTTGGTATCTGTGAGGATTTTCACGGTTCCGCGCTGTATATCTTGCGCCGCAACACGGAAATTGGTGAAACCGTCCTGACGATGGATCATTACCAGGGTCTTTTCGTCAGCCGAAAGCTTCGGACTGGCGTTGTAGTTCCCGATAAATGTCACGCGCTCTGCGTTACCGCTGCCAACTGCAGTTTTGTAAATCTGCGGTTTGCCGCCACGGTCAGAGGTGAAATAGATGGTTGAGCCATCTTTGCCCCAGAACGGTTCGGTATCAATTGCCGGGTTATTGGTTACGCGAGTCAGCCCACGGGAAGCCAGATCCATCACGTAGATCTCGGCATTGCCGTCTTTGGACAATACGAACGCCAGCTTGGAGCCATCCGGCGACCAGGCTGGCGCACCGTTCAGACCTTCAAAGTTGGTAATCTGCTCACGACGACCGGTATCAATGTTCTGCATGAAGATACGCGGACGCTTCTGCTCGAACGATACATAAGCGATGCGCTTGCCATCGGGTGCAAAGCGCGGCGACAGGATCGGCTCACGGGATTGCAGCAGGGTAACGGCGCGAGCACCGTCGTAATCCGAGCGCTGCAGGGTGTAACGGGTGTTGGTCGCACTGGCGCGCTCGGCCGTCACATAAAGCAGACGGGTAGAGAATGCACCTTTAATACCGGTCAGTTTTTCAAACGACTGATCGGAGATGTAATGCGCCATGTCCCGCAACTGCTCAGCCGTGCCCGACACGCTGCCGGTCAGGACCGGCTGCTCGGTTGCAACGTTGAACAAGGCATATTGCACCTGCAGGCGACCGCCTGCAGGCACGATGTTACCGACCATTACGTATTGAGCACCCAGGGCTTTCCAGTCGCGAAAAATGACTTCGCTGGCCTGAGTCGGCAAGCCAATCATGTTCTGCTTTGGAATCGGCGCGTAGTAACCCGAATTGCGCAGGTCATTACCGATGATTTCAGCCATGTCGTCCGGCAACACGGTGCCGCCCTGCCAACCAAAAGGTACTACGGCAATGGGCGTCGCCCGGTCGCTACCACTGGTGACAAGGATGTTCTTTTCATCTGCTACAGCCATCCCTGCCAAGCAGCAGACGACGACCAGCAGTCCTCGAAAAAGTTTAATCACAAGGCTAGATCCTCAGGTGTGAATGTCATCTTGAATGATCGATAAGGATTAAAATCGCTGGGTTTCATACCCTGCATTTCCGTTAAACGGCCAATATTCTTGACCGCCGCCACAGCCGAGCTATCGAACGGCCCGTCACCACTGGACTTGGCAACCGTCACAGACGTCACCGTGCCATCTGGCAACATGCCAATTTGCAGCACCACTGTCATGTTCTTGCGCGCGGACGGAGGACGAGCCCACCCTTCTGCGGCGCGAGCACGAATCAGGTCATCGAAACTGCCGGCGACCTCATCACCCTGCTCATCTGCCAAGGCTTGCTGACGTTGTGGCGTATCGGAAAGCAAATCGGCCAGGGCTTGCGCCTTTTTCTCTTCGGTCGACTTACGCGCTGCTTCCACGGCCTTTTTCTTGGCTGCATCGGCAGCCGCCTTTTTCTTCGCATCTTCGGCGGTTTTCTTCTTCGCCTCGTCAGCTACAGCCTTTTTCTTGGCGTCTTCGGCAGCTTTCTTCTTCGCATCTTCAGCAGCTTTCTTCTTGGCGTCTTCAGCGGCCTGTTTCTTGGCCTCTTCTTCCGCGGCCTTCTTGGCCTCTTCCTCAGATTTCTTCTTGGCTATGTCAGCCAGTTTTTTCTCTTCGGCTTTTTTGGCGTCGGTGGCCTTTTTGGCATCGTCGGCTTTCTTGGCTTCATCAGCCTTCTTCACCTCGTCCGCTTTCTTGGCCTCGCTCGCTTTGGCTTCGTCAGCCTTCTTGGCGTCTGCAGCCTTTTCGGCAGCCTCTTCCTTCTTTTGTTCCGCGGCCTTTACAGCTTCCTGCTCAACCTTCTTCTGCTCCATCTGCTCGACTTCGGTCTGGCGCGCGGCGGATTTTTTCGCCTCACCCGCAATCTTTTGATTGGTCTGGGTGGTCGCCTGACTTTTTGACTTCAGCTGATACAAGGTTGCCTGAACAATCGGCTTGGAAGGCGGCAGCTCCGGAGTCATGGCAAAACTGGCGAACAGCATGCCAAAAATCAGAACGTGCAGCCCTACCGCCCAGACTGTAGGCCAAAAAAAGTTTTCAGAGGCGGACGGCTCCCGCTGTTCGCGCATCAGGGAGCCTCGGTTATCAAGCCAACGTTACCGACTCCGGCCTTCTGCAGGCCACCCATGGCACCCATTACCGCGCCGTAATCCACGGTTTTGTCACCGCGAATAAAGACCTGGGTGTGCTTGCCGCCTTCATTGCCTGCGCGAATGATCTTGGTCACCGCATCAGTCATCTGGGGCAAGGTCATTGCCTTGTCCATCTGCTTGTCGGTATCGACTTCACTGCCAAGGTTCCAGAAATAGGTCTTGTCAGCCTTGATCGAAATGGTCAGAACCTGGGTGTTGTTGTCTTGCGGCAAAGCCTCGCTGGAGACCTTGGGCAAATCAACCTTTACACCCTGATTGAGCATCGGAGCGGTCACCATGAAGATGACCAGCAGCACCAGCATCACGTCGATGTAAGGCACTACGTTCATCTCGGCGACCGGCTTGCGCTTTTTGCGAGCTCGAGCGATTAAAGCCATTGGAAATTACCTGCTTATTCTTCGCTGGTGTGCACTTTGCGGTGCAGGATCGCCTGGAATTCGTCGGCGAAGGTGTAGTAGCGGCTGATCAGCGTTTCGCTACGCGCAGCAAAACGGTTGTAAGCAATAACCGCCGGGATGGCAGCGAAAAGACCGATGGCCGTTGCGATCAGTGCTTCGGCAATACCCGGTGCTACGGTTGCAAGCGTTGCTTGCTGGGCAGTGGCCAGGCCACGGAAGGAGTTCATGATGCCCCACACCGTACCAAACAGACCGATATACGGGCTGACGGAACCCACGGTGGCCAGGAACGGCAAGCTTTGCTCAAGCTTTTCTTCTTCGCGGGAAATCGCTACACGCATGGCACGTGCCACGCCTTCCATCACGGCTTCAGGATCGACACCAGGCTGCTGACGCAGACGGGAAAACTCTTTGAAACCAGCACGGAAGATTTGTTCAACGCCAGAGTCCGGATCCGGGTTGCTACCTGCCTGACGATACAGCTTCGACAAGTCGATACCCGACCAGAAACGCTCTTCAAAGCTTTCCAGGGCACGTCGACCGGCGCGCAGCATGGTGCTGCGCTGAAAAATCATGACCCACGAGGTAACCGATGCGGCCAGCAGGGTCAACATTACCAACTGCACAACAATGCTGGCATTGCTGACCAAGCTCCACATGGAGGAATGGTCGACGACGTTAGCTTCCACGCTTTATCTCCTGCTCTAAATGTTTACCCGCGCCGCTCACGTCGGCAAAGGCCGTACGTAAAGCTTCGGGAATGGCCCGGGGTTTAAAACTATCGGCGCGCACACAGGCCACCAAAAACTGCCCTTCACAGAGCAGCGTTGCATCTGCAGCCCGCCAGACCTGCTGTTTGAAACGCAGGCTGGCACGGTTGAGTTCTGTTACTTGCGCACTTACCAACAGTTCGTCGTCCAGTCGCGCCGGTGCGTGGTAGCGCGCCTCGCTGGAATGCACGACAAATAACAGGTTCTCGCCTGCCAGCTCGGATTGGGCAAAGCCCAGCTCCCGCAGCCTTTCGGTTCGAGCCCGCTCCATAAACTTTAGATAATTTACGTAATACACGACGCCACCCGCATCGGTGTCCTCGTAATAAACGCGACAGCGATGTGCGAACGGCTCAAGCCTGTTTTGCGCGCGCATACTCTAGTGCTTACTCCTCAGGTTGCCAATCCGCCAAACCACTGTTTTTCACGCTTCTTGAGCTTTATAAGCCAAGATTTTCAGCGCCAGCCCTTGAGACAGCAAAAACCTTGAAAAAATCGGTCATGGACCGCTTATTAATCGTCCAAAGCATTCAGAAATTCGTCTACCACAGGCATATCACCCAAGCGTGAAGGAATATTCAAGCCAAAGTGCAAATACGCATGCCGGGTCACCACACGCCCTCGTGGGGTCCGCATGATGTAGCCCTGCTGAATCAGATACGGTTCCAGCACATCCTCAATCGTATGCCGCTCTTCACTGATCGCGGCGGCCAGACTGTCAATGCCCACCGGCCCACCATCGAACTTCTCGATCATGGTCAACAGCAAACGCCGGTCTTGATGATCAAAACCATGCTCATCAACATCCAGCAGGTTCAACGCCAGGTCAGCCACCGGCTTGGTGATATGCCCCTTGGCCCGCACTTCGGCAAAATCGCGCACCCGACGCAACAGACGGTTGGCGATCCGAGGCGTACCGCGAGCCCGGCGGGCAATTTCGTAAGCCCCTTCCGGGTCGAGCGGTAGCCCGAAGATATCGGCCGAACGACTGACAATCGTTGCCAGGTCGTCAGTACTGTAGAACTCCAGTCTCTGAACAATCCCGAAACGATCGCGCAACGGGTTCGTCAGCATCCCGGCCCGCGTCGTCGCCCCCACCAGGGTGAAAGGCGGCAAGTCGAGTTTGATCGAGCGTGCAGCTGGCCCCTCACCAATCATGATGTCGAGCTGAAAGTCTTCCATTGCCGGGTACAACACTTCTTCGACAATGGGTGACAGGCGATGGATTTCATCAATAAACAACACATCATGGGGTTCAAGGTTGGTCAGCAAGGCCGCCAGATCACCCGGGCGCTCCAATACGGGGCCTGAGGTGCTTTTGATCGACACCCCCATTTCCTGGGCGATGATGTTGGCCAGCGTGGTCTTGCCCAGCCCCGGCGGACCGAAAATCAGCGTGTGGTCCAGGGATTCCGAACGCCCGCGCGCGGCCTGAATAAACAGCTCCATCTGCTCACGCACGGTTGGCTGACCAATATAGTCGGCCAGGCTCAAAGGGCGAATCGCCCGATCCTGAACTTCTTCCCGGTCCCGCCCGCTTGGGGCAGCGGTTATCAAACGATCAGCATCAATCACTTAAATCATCCCCTTAAGGGCACGGCGGATCATGTCTTCACTGCTCAACGTTTTATCCTTGATCGCGGAAACCGCCTTGCTGGCTTCCTGAGGTTTATAGCCCAAAGAAATCAAGGCGCTGACCGCATCACTCTCGGCACTGGCCACTTGCAGCGGAGCATCCGGCTGATTGGGAACCAGAGCAAACATGCTCGGCACCTGCTCCCACGCCTTGAAACGATCTTTCAACTCAACCAGCAGCCGTTCGGCAGTCTTTTTGCCGACACCCGGAACCTTGGTCAAGGCCGACGTATCCTGGGCCTGTACGCAACGCACAAGCTCATCAACCTCCAGGCTGGACATCAACGCCAACGCCAGCTTTGGACCGACGCCGTTCAGCCGGATCAGCTCACGGAAGAAGTCGCGCTCTCGCTTGCCAATGAAACCATAGAGCAACTGGGCGTCTTCGCGAACAACCAGGTGGGTATGCAGGGTCAGAGGCTCACCGATGGACGGCAACCGATAGAGCGTAGTCATCGGCACTTCCAGTTCGTAGCCGAGGCCATTTACATCCAGAATCAGGTGCGGCGGCTGTTTTTCAGCCAGAGTGCCGCGCAAGCGTCCAATCACGTTTCAGATCCTTTTCTCTGGCCAGATCAATGGCTGACAAGTAGAACGACAGAGCCGCATCATTACAGATGGCGCCCTGCCAGCAAGCTTAATTAGGTTAAAAATCGCGCCTCAGAGCCGCAAACGCCCACCACGGCTGCGCGCTGCGCCCAGGCCATGGGGCAGCAGGCTCGAGCGAGTGTGCGCATGGCACAAGGCAATCGCCAGCGCATCCGACGCATCGATTTGCGGTTTGCTGGTCAGCTTGAGCAGATGCATGACCATCATCATCACCTGTTCCTTGTTGGCACCACCGGTGCCTGCCACGGCCTGCTTGACCTGGGTTGCCGAGTATTCGGCGATCTCCAGGCTTTCTTCGGCCCCGGCGACAATGGCCGCGCCCCTGGCCTGACCCAGCTTGAGTGCCGAATCGGCGTTGCGCGCCATAAAGACTTTTTCGATCCCCATAGTGACAGGACCGTACGTCTGAATAACCTCACGCACCCCGCGATAGACGATCTGCAACCGCTCATGCAGTTCGCCGCTCCCCGTGCGAATACACCCCGAAGCCACATACACACAGCCACGCCCGGTGTCTCGCACCACGCCATAACCGGTGATTCGCGAACCAGGATCGATACCAAGAATAAGAGTCATAACGCCTACAGCTTATGAAGTGACGCCCACCGGCACATACCCGGACAGCTTAAAGGCAGAAGCCGGAGGTGCACAGCGCCGCGATCATCGCGACGGCACACCTCCGGCCTCTTGATTGACGCAACCTGTGTATCAGCCAAGCTGTTCCAGGACAGCGTCAGGAATTTCAGCGTTGGAATATACGTTTTGTACGTCATCCAGATCCTCAAGCATGTCGATCAGCTTGAGCACCTTTTCAGCCCCTTCCAGATCCAGTTCGGCACTGGTGGTTGGCAACATGACGATCTCGGCATCAGTCGGAGCAAAGCCCGCTGCTTCCAGGGCGTTGCGAACCGCATAAAAGCTTGAGAACGAAGTGAATACGTCAATGGAGCCGTCATCGTTGGTCACCACGTCGTCGGCATCAGCCTCCATTGCAGCTTCCATCAAGGCGTCTTCATCAACGCCAGGCGCATAGGAAATCTGGCCCTTGCGCTCAAACAGATACGCGACCGAACCGTCAGTGCCAAGGTTACCGCCGCATTTGCTGAACGCATGACGTACAGCCGCTGCGGTGCGGTTACGGTTATCGGTCATGCATTCAACCATCACGGCAACGCCGCCAGGACCATAACCTTCGTAGCTCAGCTCGACCATATCGTCGGTATCAGCCGCACCGGCACCGCGGGCGACTGCGCGATCGATGATGTCGCGACTCATGTTTGCACCAAGGGCCTTGTCCAGCGCCAGACGCAGACGCGGGTTAGAACCCGGCTCAGCACCGCCTTGGCGGGCAGCTACGGTCAGCTCACGTATCCACTTGGTGAAAATCTTGCCTTTTTTGGCATCCTGACGCTCTTTGCGGTGCTTGATGTTCGCCCACTTAGAATGACCTGCCATAACGCACTCCGAATCCTTTTAAAAACCTTGCCCGGCTTGGCCCGGCAATAAAAATTCTCGACCCAAATGACAAAGGCGCATCCGGAGATGCGCCTTTGAGGGCCAGCTTTACTCAGCCTTAGGCTGTTCGCGCAAACGAATGTGCAACTCGCTCAGCGCTTTGTTATCAACCACACCCGGGGCCTGGGTCATGACGCAGGCAGCACTCTGGGTTTTCGGGAAGGCAATCACTTCACGAATCGACTGGGCACCGGTCATCAGCATCACCAGACGATCCAGACCGAATGCCAAACCACCATGGGGTGGTGCGCCGTATTTCAGTGCGTCCAGCAGGAAGCCAAATTTCTCTTCCTGTTCAGCTTCATTGATACCCAACAGGCGGAAGACCGCTTGTTGCATTTCCTTGCGGTGGATACGGATCGAACCGCCACCCAATTCAGTACCGTTGAGCACCATGTCATAGGCCCGGGACAGAGCGGTCGCCGGGTTGGCCTCGAGCTCTTGCGGCGAACACTTGGGTGCAGTGAACGGGTGATGCAAGGCGCTGAAGCTGCCATCAGCGTTTTCTTCGAACATCGGGAAGTCCACAACCCACATCGGTGCCCACTCGCACGTCAGCAGGTTCAGATCGTTACCAACCTTGATACGCAGGGCGCCCAGGGCTTCGCTGACGATCTTGGCCTTGTCGGCACCGAAGAACACGATGTCGCCATCAACCGCACCAACGCGATCCAGGATCACATTGAGGTTGGCTTCAGGGATGTTCTTGACGATCGGCGATTGCAGACCCTCAACACCTTTGGCGCGCTCGTTGACCTTGATATAGGCCAGGCCACGGGCACCGTAGATGCCGACAAACTTGGTGTAATCGTCGATCTGCTTGCGCGGCATGCTCGCGCCGCCGGGAACACGCAGTGCAGCGATGCGGCATTTAGGATCGTTGGCCGGGCCGCTGAATACCTTGAATTCCACATCCTTGAGCTGATCGGCAACATCAACCAGTTCCAGCGGGTTACGCAGGTCAGGCTTGTCGGAACCGAAACGGCGCATGGCCTCTTCCCAGGTCATGTGCGGGAACTCACCGAATTCCAGACCCAGCACTTCCTTGAACAGGTTGCGGATCATCTCTTCAGTCAGGCCCATGATCTCAGCTTCGTTCATGAAGCTGGTTTCGATCTGGGTGAATTCAGGCTGACGGTCGGCACGCAGGTCTTCGTCACGGAAGCATTTGGCGATCTGGTAGTAGCGATCAAAACCGGCAACCATCAACAGCTGCTTGAACAGCTGCGGCGATTGCGGCAAGGCAAAGAAAGAACCGGCGTGGGTACGGCTTGGTACCAGGTAGTCACGTGCGCCTTCTGGCGTCGCACGAGTCAGGATTGGTGTTTCAACGTCAAGGAAGCCGTTTTCGTCCAGGAAGCGACGGATGCTGGTGGTCATGCGCGAACGCAGACGCAGCTTCTCGAGCATTTCCGGGCGACGCAGGTCGATAAAGCGATAGCGCAGGCGGGTTTCTTCGCCAACGTCGGAGAACTCGTTGAGCGGGAACGGCGGGGTTTCCGCTTCGTTCAATACTTCCAGCTCGTAACCCAGCACTTCGATCATGCCCGACGCCATGTTGGCATTGCCTGCGCCGGCCGGACGCAGACGCACCTTGCCGGTGATCTTTACCACGTACTCACTGCGCACACGGTCAGCGGCAGCGAAGGTCTCGGCGCGATCCGGGTCAAACACCACCTGGGCCAGACCATCACGATCACGGATATCGAGGAAAATCACCCCACCGTGGTCACGGCGACGATGGACCCATCCGCAAAGGGTAATTTCCTGGCCTTCCAGGCTTTCGTTCAGTTGGCCGCAATAATGGCTGCGCATCATGGTAGTGGTTTCACTTCTCGTAATTCGAAATTCGGTGGAGGTCTTGCGCACCGACGGTGCTGGTAACAATGCAAGAGCCCGCTTGTGTTCTGACTGCGTTCGCTCTACCTCAGTCGGATTTATCGCCGCCTGCCAGATTCTTTTTCGAGCCTGTCTTGAAGTCTGTTTCGTACCAGCCTGTACCGCTGAGGCGAAAGCCTGGCATGGACAGCATTTTCTTCAGTTCAGGTGCCTGACAGGCAGGACAATCGACCAGCGGTGGGGCGCTGATCTTTTGAATGGCTTCCAGTTGATGACCACAGGAAGCACATTGGTAATCGTACATGGGCATTGGCGCGTCTCGACAATCCGTTAGCGGCAACCCTTAAAGAGGGCCACGCAGCAAAGGGCGAGATTATATATGGTAAATCGAGCTATTGCAGCCGCATGAGCAGCCAGAACGCCTCAAATGCATCATAAATATTGTGCGATTACAAGCCATCGAACGCCCTCCTCCTCCAGCCAGCCACACCTCCTCACCCCACAAACACCTGTTCTTGCGCCACCCCCCGAGAATCCCGTACCGCTTTCAATAAATGCATGACGCAGACAACCCGAATGAGCCCGCTGAAGTTTTTTACCCCCCCATGCCGCAAGTGCACTTCACGGTCAATGTAAGACAGCAGTGTATTAATTGAACAATCATTAATACGCGAAATATCGGACAGAACTTCCCAGTACACTTCTTCGAGCCTTAAACAGGTGGCAAAACCATTCAACCTGACTGATCGTGAAAGTGGCCGGGCCAGGGTCATTCCGAAATCAAGAACCACGGGGTCAACCCCAACTCTTTGCAGTAATCTACCTCCTGCGTTTTCTTGCCGAATCAATCGTCCCATTGTTAGAGCACTCCCTTGCACGCTAATAAAATCGAGCAATATTTTTTTGAAGAACTGACCTCATAAAACAATATGTAAAAATTCATATCCAGCGGATCAAACCCTCATACCTGTAGGAGGGCTCTCGGCGCCCCCGGAGAATATGGGCGAGCCCGAATGCCTCGCGAACAGCCCGACCACAGGGGTGCGTGGACACGCGCATGGGCAGTCAATTAATAAAAAGGAATGACGCACGCCTCTTCAACAAACATTCCTAGACGATTCTAAATACGCCCACTGGCAAACACAAAGACGAATACTGAATACAATTTAAAAGTGCACACCTTTACGCACCTGCTTATATAGCCGAAGACAAACTTCACCACTGCAACCCCCTAACAGACAATTACGCACTTGCGCAAAATACCGGCACATACACCAACACGCTCCCCGGATAGCGCAACCACCTTCCCCCAGAACCGCCACACCAAAAAAACAAAAGTTCACGACCAACGGTTGCCATCACATCGACTCCAGCCGCATTTACACTTAGTTACTGCCAGACAGCATCACACGCCCAGCCCGAAAACAATGGACTACATGCGTCTAGGACACGGCTTTCGTGAGATTAAGGATTTAGTGGGCGCTCCCCCTGCAGGAGCCCCTACAGATATCTCAATACGCTTAATTTGAGTAGCCCCAAGCTTTGCTGTTAAATAGGCAGCGTGTCGCCCTTTCCAAGCCTCTGGCGAGGACGCATAGGCTGATGACCGCACGTGTCCAGCGCCTCCATTTTTTTCTGAAGCGAACCGTGTGCCATCAGCTCTTCCTTGCGATCCATCTTAATGTGAGTCAATTGAAATGTTGAAAATCGTCCACCTGCTAACGGGTGCAGCGGCTTTGCTGCTGTCCTTTATTCCCAGCCTGCAATCTGAAGCACAACCTTACCTCCAACATCCTGATGCTCTTTATCTGGCTTTTTTTGGCCTGTTGAACCTGACACTGGCTCCAGTCATTCCGTTCTGGAATAAAGGCCCGCGTCACCAACTGCAAAATCTGGTCAGCGCCCTTCTGGTGCTTTCCGTTGTACTGCAAACCCTTACCCTGTTCGGCCTGCTGCTGCCGATCGGTGACCAGCCCGCTGTTCTGCTAGGCCTTACCCCGGCAGTAATTGCGGTATTGCTTCATCTGGCTGTCAGCTTCTACAAATCGTCACCTTCGACGTCCTCGCAAAGCTATGACATGACCAACCGCGATACAGGAACTGTAAAGTGGTTCAACACCTCGAAGGGCTTCGGGTTTATCTCCCGAGATTCCGGCGATGATATCTTCGTTCACTTTCGCGCCATTCGTGGCGAAGGCCACCGGGTTCTGGTGGAAGGGCAGCGCGTCGAGTTCTCCGTTATGAACCGCGACAAAGGCCTCCAAGCTGAAGACGTGATCGCAGCGCTGCCGCGCCGCTGATTTCAGCCTGAAAAAAACCGCGACCAGCTTGGCTGGTCGCGGTTTTTTTTGCCCGCGAAAAGACTTAATAGTGCGGAGGCGGCGCTTCTTCCTCAAATGACTCGAACTGCCCGCCCATTTCTTCCTGGCGCTTGAGCAGCGCAGCCATCTGCATTTGCAAACGATCTACCGCGTTCTGCTGCATCACCAGCACATCATTCAATGCCTGAATGGTGTCGTCCTGAAAAGCCAAACGACTTTCAAGGTCCATCACTCGCGCTTCAAGCGTCACAATCAACCCTCCGAAAAAGTGAAACCAGCGTCAAAAGCCGACGCCAGCCTGTCCCGGACAGCGCATACATCTGCCTGCGTATACGGTTGTGCAGGATGCTTGCCCCAAACCGGCCCAGGCCATGCCACGTCAGCCTGATAACGAACAATCACATGCATGTGCAACTGGCTGACAACATTACCCAATGTGGCAACATTCATTTTATCAGCACCGAAGACCTCTTTAAGCACCCGCGCCAAGGCAGTCGTCTCACCCCACATCAGTTGCTGGTCATGGTCATTCAATTGAAATAATTCAGTTATACCCTCACGACGAGGTACCAGAATGAACCAGGGG
Organism: Pseudomonas sp.; assembly: GCA_044377555.1. Lineage (GTDB taxonomy): Bacteria > Pseudomonadota > Gammaproteobacteria > Pseudomonadales > Pseudomonadaceae > Aquipseudomonas. The sequence goes on along the minus strand of JBILYW010000011.1, from coordinate 275 downwards.
TAATTCGAATCATTGGAAAGCAGCAAGCGGCACAAGGGGAAGTCCCCTATCAGCCAGGTATCCTCTTGAAGACGTGTATCCAAAGCGAACACTGGGGGCTCTCCTGTTTGACCGTTCGTTTCAGTTCGATTCAACGGACGATGAGACCCATCAGCCGCCAAATGACAGAAGTGAAGGATACCCTTGATTGGTACCCATATCACGCCAGCAACCACGGATGCCCACCCGAAATACCGCGCCACACGCTCAATCAACACCCTTTAAACACTTGTGCA
>JBILYW010000265.1:0-5376 GCA_044377555.1 Pseudomonas sp. | reverse complement strand
TCGATCAACGCTTTGACCAGGCTGGTCTTGCCTGCGCCCGAAGGAGCAGAAACGATATAAAGGGTGCCAGTGCTGTGGGTCATGTCAGGGGATGCCTTACTCAATATTCTGTACTTGTTCACGCATCTGCTCGATCAACACCTTGAGGTTGACCGCCGCTTGAGTGCTGCGTGGATCGAATGCCTTGGAGCCCAGGGTATTGGCCTCTCGGTTAAGCTCTTGCATCAGGAAGTCCAGACGACGACCCGCGGCACCACCCGACTTGAGCACGCGACGCACCTCAAGAATATGGGTGCTCAGGCGGTCCAGCTCTTCGGCCACATCACTTTTTTGCGCCAGCATGACCATTTCTTGCTCAAGACGCTGCGGATCAAGCTCGGCCTTCATGTCGGCAAAGCGATCGAGCACTTTTTGACGCTGGGTGGCGAGCATCTGCGGTACCAGTTCGCGCAGGGTGTCGACATCGCTTTCAATGGCGCTCAAGCGCTCGCTGATCAAGCGGGCCAGCTCCGCGCCTTCGCGCTCGCGGCCACTTTTGAGCTCTTGCAGACCTTGCTTGAACAGCGCCAGCGCCTGGCTGTTCAGGGCTTGCGGGTCGCTGGCATCAGCCACCAGAACACCAGGCCAGGCCAGTACCTCCAGCGGGTTGAGTGCAGCCGGCTGCTTGATCAGGCTCGCGATGGTTTCGGCGGCGGCCACCAGTTGCGCCGCGCGTTCACGATCAACCTGCAAGGGCTTGCCCGTGGTTTCTTCGGTGAAACGCAGCGTGCATTCCAGCTTGCCCCGGGAGATCCCCTGACGCAGCGCTTCACGCACGGCACCTTCCAGGTCACGGAACGATTCAGGCAGACGCAGGTGCGGCTCCAGGTAGCGGCTGTTGACCGAACGCAGCTCCCAACTCAGGGTGCCCTGAGTGCCGGCGCTTTCGACGCGGGCAAAGGCGGTCATGCTATGCACCATGGACGGTACCTCGCGATTCAATGAATTAAGCCTGACGGCAATTTAGGCGCCAGATTGTAGCGCAGTGCGGCCAACTGCCCCAAATGACGTCGGTCGTAAATACGTTTAAGCACCCGTATCGCCCGACTGCGCCCTTCGTTACGCGTCAGCGACTACAGACGCGCCCTGCGCAGCCATGGCCTTTCCTTTATAATGCTCGGCAGTTTTCCGTCCCGTACAGGTATCCCACATGAAACGTCCAAGTGGTCGCGTTGCCGATCAGCTCCGTCCGATCCGCATCACCCGCAACTACACCAAACACGCAGAGGGTTCTGTACTGGTCGAGTTCGGTGACACCAAAGTCATCTGCACCGTCAGCGTCGAGAACGGCGTGCCGCGTTTCCTTAAAGGCCAGGGCCAGGGCTGGCTGACTGCCGAGTACGGCATGCTCCCACGCGCTACCGGCGACCGTAACCAGCGTGAAGCCAGCCGCGGCAAGCAAGGCGGGCGCACCCTGGAAATCCAGCGCCTGATCGGCCGCTCCCTGCGTGCAGCGCTGGACATGTCCAAGCTGGGCGATATCACCCTGTACGTCGACTGCGACGTGATCCAGGCTGACGGCGGCACCCGCACCGCCTCCATCACCGGTGCCATGGTTGCACTGGTCGACGCACTGAAAATCATCAAGAAGCGTGGCGGCCTCAAAGGCGGCGACCCTATCAAGCAGATGATCGCAGCCGTATCGGTAGGCATGTATCAGGGCGTACCGGTACTTGACCTGGACTACCCTGAAGATTCGGCAGCCGAAACCGACCTGAACGTAGTAATGACCAGTTCCGGTGGTTTCATCGAAGTTCAGGGCACCGCCGAAGGCGCGCCGTTCCAGCCTGAAGAGCTGAACGCCATGCTCGCACTGGCACAAAAAGGCATGAACGAAATTTTCGCCCTGCAGCAAGCTGCATTGGCGGATTGATTGTCCAAGTCTTAACAACTACCCGGAGAACGCCATGAGTGAGCTGGACCTTTCAAAACCCGAACCGAGCCGCGACGCTCGCAAATGGGCCATGTTTTGTCACTTCTCCGCGTTCCTCGGGATGTGGTTTCCGTTTGGCAGCCTGATCGGCCCGCTGATCCTGTGGCAGATGAAACGCGAGAGCGACCCCTTTATCGACGACCAGGGCAAGGAAGCGCTGAACTTTCAGATCACCGTGGCGATTGCTTCGGCTATTTGCTACGTGCTGATGTTCGTTCTGATCGGCTTCGCCCTGCTCGGCCTGGTGCTGATCGGCGCTGTGGTGCTGGTGGTGATTGCAGGCGTCAAGGCCAATGACGGGGTGGTGTACCGCTACCCCTTCACCTGGCGTCCGCTCAAGTAAATCAGCGCCCACAAAAAAGCCGACAGCGATGTCGGCTTTTTTGTATCAACGAAAAGACACTTAGATTGTCAGTGTCCAGTCGTAGTCCACGATCAATGGCGCATGTTGCGAGAAGCGTGGCTGACGCGGCAAACGAGCGCTTCGTACAAAGCGACGCAAGCCCGGTGTCAGCAACTGATAGTCGAAACGCCAGCCCAGGTTCAGCATCTCGGCCTGTTCGTTGTCCGGCCACCAGCTGTACTGGTCACCTTCACGGCTGACTTCACGCAGGGCATCGACATAGCCCATGTTGCCGACAATCTCATCCATCCAGGCCCGTTCAGGCGCCAGGAAACCAGGCGATTGCTGGCTGTCGCGCCAGTTTTTAATGTCGAGTTTCTGCTGCGCCACATACAACGAGCCGCAGTAGATGTACTCACGACGTTTGCGGCGCTGCTTGTCAAGGTAGCGTGCAAAATCGTCCATTAGCTTGAATTTTTGATTCAAGTCTTCATCGCCGTTCTGCCCCGAAGGGAGCAGCAAGGTCGCGATGCTGACCTTATCGAAATCGGCTTGCAGGTAGCGCCCGTAGCGATCGGCCGTCTCAAAGCCCAGCCCAGTGATGACTGCTTTCGGTTGCAACCGCGAGTACAAAGCCACACCGCCTTGGGCAGGGACTTCAGCTTCGCAGGCATAAAGAAAGTAGCCATCGAGCTGGTAAGCTGGATCGTCCAGTTCAAAGGCGGAGGCGCGGGTGTCCTGCAGGCAGATAACGTCGGCATTCTGAGCTTGCAGCCAACTGAGCAAACCGCGCTCGACTGCCGTCTGAATACCATTGACGTTCACACTGATGATCCGCATAAATGGCCCCAAAAATCACGTGCGTGTATGATACACGCGGTCTTACTAATTAGCTAAATCCGTGGTATCTGGGGCATTTTTCATGCAAGCGTATCAGCGCGACTTCATCCGTTTTGCCATCGATCGCGGCGTACTGCGCTTCGGTGAGTTCACCCTGAAGTCGGGGCGTACCAGTCCTTACTTCTTCAATGCCGGCCTGTTCAACACAGGCTCTGCGCTGGCTCAGCTGGGGCGCTTCTATGCAGCGGCCATCGTTGACAGCGGCATTTCCTTCGACGTGCTGTTTGGCCCGGCCTACAAGGGCATCCCCCTGGCCGCGACCACAGCTGTCGCCCTGGCCGAGCACCACGACCGCGATCTTCCATGGTGCTTCAACCGCAAGGAAGCCAAGGCACACGGCGAAGGTGGCAGCCTGGTTGGCTCGCCGCTCGAAGGCGATATCCTGATCATCGACGACGTGATCACGGCCGGCACCGCCATCCGTGAAGTCATGCAGATCATTCAGGCCCAAGGCGCCAAGGCCGCAGGCGTGATGATTGCCTTGAACCGTCAGGAACGTGGTAATGGCGAGCTGTCGGCAATCCAGGAAGTCGAACGCGACTTCGGGATTCCGGTTATCAGCATCGTGTCGTTGAACCAGGTTTTGCAGTACCTGGCCGAAGACGAAACGCTCAAGCAATACCTGCCAGCCGTTGAAGCGTACCGGGCGCAGTACGGGATCTAAACCCGCACAGCCCCCATAAAAAAGCCCCGCCCGGCAATCGCCGGGCGGGGCTTTTTCAGTTCGGTTTAAACCGATTTGCTGTTGGTGATCAGCGTACCCACACCGGTGTCGGTAAAGATTTCCAGCAGTACCGCGTTCGGTACACGACCGTCGACGATATGCGCCGTGGTCACGCCACCTTGCACGGCTTCCAGCGCACAGCGGATTTTCGGCAGCATGCCGCCGTAGATGGTGCCATCGGCGATCAGGTCGTCCACCTGGGCAGTGGTCAGGCCGGTCAGCACCTTGCCCTGCTTGTCCATCAAGCCAGCGATGTTGGTCAGCAGCATCAGCTTTTCAGCTTTCAGTGCCTCGGCGACTTTACCCGCCACCAGATCGGCGTTGATGTTGTAGGACTCGCCGTTTTCACCCACACCAATGGGCGCGATGACCGGGATGAAATCACCCTTGGTCAGCATGTGCAGCAGGTCCGTGTTGATCCCGACCACTTCACCCACATGACCGAAGTCGATGATTTCCGGGGAGGTCATTTCTGGCGTCTGGCGGGTTACCACCATTTTCTTGGCCCGGATCAGCGTGGCGTCTTTACCCGTCAGGCCGATGGCGCTGCCGCCATGGCGATTGATCAGGTTGACGATTTCCTTGTTCACATGGCCACCGAGCACCATCTCAACCACGTCCATGGTCTGCGAGTCGGTCACGCGCATACCGTCGATGAAATGACTCTCGATGGACAAACGCTTGAGCAGATCACCGATTTGCGGCCCGCCACCGTGAACCACGACCGGGTTGATACCCACGGCCTTCATCAACACGATGTCACGGGCAAAACCGGTTTTAAGCTCGTCGTTCTCCATGGCGTTGCCGCCGTATTTGATCACCAGCGTCTTGCCGACGTAACGGCGAATGTAGGGCAACGCTTCGGACAAAACCTTGGCGACGTTGGAGGCGGCATCACGTTCGAGGGTCATTCAGGGCTCCGGTAGAACAAGTCGATCAAAACGGTAGTTGGAGATCAGGGGCCACACGCTTGAGTTGGGCGTGAAAGACGTCCTTGATACGTTGCAGTTCGGCCTCGGTTTCGGCCTCAAATCGCAGCACCAGCACCGGTGTGGTATTGGACGCGCGAACCAGGCCCCAGCCATGCGGGTAGTCGACCCGCACACCATCAATGGACGTCAGCTCGGCGCCGTCACCCCATTGGGCGTCGTGCAGGGCATCAATGATGCTGAATTTGCTCTCATCCGTCACATCGATATTGATCTCAGGCGTGGAAATATCGTTCGGGAAAGCCTCAAACAGCTCTTCGCACGTCTCCTGGCGCTTGCTGAGGATCTCCAGCAGGCGCGCGGCGCTGTAAATACCGTCATCGAAACCGAACCAGCGTTCTTTGAAAAAGATATGCCCGCTCATTTCACCGGCGAGCAAGGCACCGGTTTCTTTCATCTTCTTTTTGATCAATGAATGGCCGGTCTTCCACATCAGTGGGCGGCCGCC
>JBILYW010000264.1:0-5408 GCA_044377555.1 Pseudomonas sp. | reverse complement strand
CGCGCCGACGATAACAATCGTCGCGGTAGTGGTGACGGCGATCGCAAAAACGCTCCGCATCGTGCCTCGGTTAAAGAAAAAGCACCGACTCCACGTGTTGCTCCACGCACTTCCGACGAAGAAAGCGACAGCTTCCGTCGCGGCGGTCGTGGCAAGGGCAAGCTGAAGAAGCGTAACGCTCACGGTTTCCAGAGCCCAACCGGCCCTGTAGTTCGTGACGTACAGATTGGCGAGACCATCACTGTCGGCGATTTGGCTGCACAGATGTCGGTCAAGGCTGCTGAAGTCATCAAGTTCATGTTCAAGCTGGGTACTCCAGCGACCATCAACCAGGTACTTGATCAGGAAACTGCTCAACTGGTTGCTGAAGAACTGGGCCACAAAGTGACTCTGGTCAGCGACAACGCCCTGGAAGATTCCCTGGCCGAGTCCCTGAAGTTCGAAGGCGAGTCGTTCTCCCGTGCTCCGGTTGTGACCGTAATGGGCCACGTTGACCATGGTAAAACGTCCCTGCTCGATTACATCCGTCGTGCCAAGGTAGCTGCTGGCGAAGCCGGTGGTATTACTCAGCATATCGGCGCGTACCACGTTGAAACCGAACGCGGCATGGTCACTTTCCTCGATACCCCGGGTCACGCTGCGTTTACCGCAATGCGTGCACGTGGTGCCAAGGCGACTGACATCGTGATTCTGGTTGTGGCTGCTGACGACGGCGTAATGCCGCAGACCATCGAAGCTGTTCAGCATGCGAAAGCAGCTGGCGTGCCTCTGGTTGTAGCAGTGAACAAAATCGACAAGCCAGGTGCCGATCTCGATCGCATCCGCAGCGAGTTGTCCGTTCACGGCGTGACGTCGGAAGAATGGGGTGGTGACACTCCGTTTGTTTCGGTCTCGGCGAAAATGGGTACCGGCGTTGACGAATTGCTCGAAGCCGTATTGCTGCAAGCCGAAGTTCTGGAACTCAAGGCAACTCCATCGGCTCCTGGCCGTGGCGTAGTGGTTGAGTCCCGTCTGGACAAAGGCCGTGGCCCGGTTGCTACCGTTCTGGTTCAAGACGGTACCCTGCGCCAAGGCGATATGGTACTGGTCGGCTCCAACTACGGCCGTATCCGCGCCATGCTCGATGAGAACGGCAAGTCCATCAAGGAAGCCGGTCCATCCATCCCTGTCGAGATTCTCGGCCTGGACGGTACGCCAGATGCTGGCGACGAGATGAGCGTAATGACCGACGAGAAGAAGGCGCGTGAAGTTGCCCTGTTCCGTCAAGGCAAGTTCCGCGAAGTGAAACTGGCGCGTGCTCACGCAGGCAAGCTGGAAAACATCTTCGAGAACATGGGCCAGGAAGAGAAGAAGACGCTTAACATCGTCCTCAAATCTGACGTCCGTGGTTCGTTGGAAGCTCTGCAGGGCGCTCTGAGCGGCCTGGGTAACGACGAAGTGCAAGTGCGCGTAGTGGGCGGCGGTGTCGGTGGTATCACCGAGAGCGACGCTAACCTGGCACTGGCCTCCAACGCTGTACTGTTTGGCTTCAACGTGCGTGCCGATGCTGGCGCTCGCAAGATTGTCGAGCAGGAAGGCCTGGACATGCGTTACTACAACGTCATCTACGACATCATCGAAGACGTCAAGAAAGCCCTTACCGGCATGCTTGGCAGCGACGTTCGGGAGAACATCCTGGGTATCGCTGAAGTCCGTGACGTGTTCCGTTCGCCTAAGTTCGGCGCGGTTGCAGGTTGCATGGTGCTTGAAGGTGTTGTTCACCGTAACCGTCCAATCCGCGTACTGCGTGAAGACATCGTTATCTACGAAGGCGAGCTGGAATCCCTGCGTCGCTTTAAAGATGACATGTCCGAAGTGCGTGCCGGCATGGAATGCGGTATCGGCGTCAAGAGCTACAACGACGTTAAAGTCGGTGACAAGATCGAAGTGTTCGAGAAGGTCCAGGTTGCTCGCAGCCTCTAACTCGCGAGCCTCAAGAGCGAGGACGAGCCCGCGCATGCAAATGCGCAGTGCTCGGCCTGGACTCTAAACGCAACGCCCGGTCCGGCTTCTGTCTGGCCGGGCGTTTGCCGCTTTCAGACCGCATGGGTTTCCCATGGGTGAGTAACAGGTAACAAGACATGGCAAAAGAATATAGCCGTACCCAACGTATTGGCGATCAGATGCAGCGCGAGCTGGCACAGCTGATCCGTCGTGAAGTCAAAGACCCGCGTGTGGGTCTGGTCACCATTACTGCTGTTGATGTCAGCCGTGACGTCGGTCACGCCAAGATTTTCATCACCGTGATGGGCCAGGACAACGCAGAAGATATCGCTCAGACCATCAAGGTACTGAACTCGGCGGCGGGTTTCCTGCGTATGCAACTGGCGCGTGAAATGAAACTGCGCAGCGTTCCACAGCTGCACTTTCATTACGACGAAAGTGTTGTGCGTGGCGCTCATCTGTCCGCTTTGATCGAGCGTGCAGTGGCTGAAGACAATCAGCACCCTGAAACCACTGCTCCTGAAGACACCAAGGAGTAACCGGTGGCTCAGGTCAAGCGTATCCGTCGTAACGTCAGCGGTATCATCCTGCTCGACAAGCCGCTTGGGTTCACCTCCAACGCGGCCCTGCAGAAAGTCCGCTGGCTGCTCAATGCCGAGAAGGCAGGGCACACCGGTAGCCTCGATCCATTGGCCAGCGGTGTATTGCCGCTGTGCTTCGGCGAAGCCACCAAGTTTTCGCAATACTTGCTCGATTCCGACAAGGGTTATGAAACCCTGATGCAATTGGGCAAGACCACCACCACTGCAGATGCGGAAGGCGATGTTTTGCTGACGCGTCCGGTGACCGTTGGTCGCGCCGATATCGAAGCTGTTTTACCTCGTTTTCGTGGGCAAATCAGTCAGATACCGCCGATGTACTCTGCGCTCAAGCGCGACGGACAGCCGCTTTACAAGCTGGCCCGTGCAGGCGAAGTGGTGGAGCGTGAACCACGTTCTGTTACTATTACCCGCCTCGAATTACTGGCCAGCGAAGGCGACACTGCGCGCTTGGCCGTCGACTGCACCAAAGGCACTTATATCCGTACCCTCGTGGAAGATATCGGTGAGCAACTCGGGTGCGGGGCATACGTTGCAGAGTTACGTCGTACGCACGCCGGACCTTTCGACCTGACCCAAACGGTCACGCTGGAAGAGTTGGAAGCAGTGCATGCCGAAGGCGGCAACGAAGCGGTAGACCGTTTCCTGATGCCATCGGACAGCGGCTTGCTGGACTGGCCATTGCTGCACTTCTCGGAGCACAGTGCGTTCTATTGGCTTAACGGCCAACCGGTTCGCGCTCCGGATGCACCGAAGTTCGGTATGGTGCGGGTACAGGATCACAACGGTCGCTTTATCGGTATCGGTGAAGTGAGCGAAGACGGGCGCATTGCGCCGCGTCGACTGATTCGGTCGGAATGACCGAAATCAGGTTGCTACGGGATGTAATACTCTCGTAGCAGACTGGAAATGAGGGTGGCTGTTATTAGGCACGGTCACATCTCACTTATGAATACGAGGATTTGTCCTCGGCCTATTGGATCTGTCTTGTTCACAAGCAGACCCCTAATGAAAGGAAATGCCACATGGCACTGACAGTCGAACACAAAGCAGAAATCGTAGCTGACTACCAGCAAGCTCCAGGTGATACAGGTTCTCCAGAAGTGCAGGTTGCACTGCTGACCTTTAACATCAACACGCTGCAAGGTCACTTCAAAGAAAACAAAAAGGACCACCACTCCCGTCGTGGTCTGATCCGTATGGTAAACCAGCGTCGCAAGCTGCTGGACTACCTCAAAGGCAAGAACGTTGAGCGTTACAAAACGCTGATCGCTCGCCTGGGTCTGCGTCGCTAATAGCGATGTTGCTAGAGGCTGGTCGTCTGTCGTGCGTTTGCGGGTTTCCCGCAGGCGGACAGCAGGCTTCCAGCCTCAAGTTTTATCTGGACTAGCCGGATTCTTACGAAAACTTGCCGTACAGACTGTTTTCGTAAGCATCTTGAGTCGGGTCAATACCCGATGTTGCACATGACTTTCGCAAGAAACCCGTTCCCCAAGAGCCACAAAGAAGGTAGGACACCGTGAACCCGGTTATCAAAAAATTTCAGTTCGGTCAGTCGACCGTTACTCTCGAGACTGGCCGCATCGCCCGTCAGGCCTCCGGCGCAGTATTGGTCACCGTTGACGACGACGTCAGCGTGTTGGTGACTGTTGTCGGCTCCAAGCAAGCTGATCCAGGCAAGGGCTTCTTCCCTCTGTCGGTTCACTACCAGGAAAAAACCTACGCCGCGGGTAAAATCCCGGGCGGTTTCTTCAAGCGTGAAGGTCGCCCTTCCGAGAAAGAAACCCTGACTTCGCGTCTGATCGACCGTCCGATCCGTCCGCTGTTCCCAGAAGGCTTCATGAACGAAGTGCAGGTTGTCTGCACCGTTCTGTCCACCAGCAAAAAAACCGATCCGGACGTCGCTGCGATGATCGGTACTTCGGCTGCGCTGGCTATCTCCGGTATTCCTTTTGATGGTCCGATCGGCGCTGCCCGCGTTGCTTACCACGAAAGCACCGGCTACCTGCTGAACCCGACTTACGAGCAACTGGCCGCTTCGAGCCTGGACATGGTTGTTGCCGGTACGTCGGAAGCCGTATTGATGGTTGAATCGGAAGCCAAAGAGCTGACCGAAGACCAGATGCTGGGCGCGGTACTGTTCGCTCACGACGAATTCCAGGTTGTGATCCAGGCTGTTAAAGAGCTGGCTGCCGAAGCTGCAAAACCAACATGGGACTGGGCTCCGGCTCCAGAAGCTACCGAACTGCTGGGCGCTATCCGTGCCGAGTTCGGTGAAGCGATCTCCCAGGCCTACACCCTGACCGTCAAGCACGAGCGTTATGCACGTCTGGGCGAGCTGAAAGACCAGGTTGTTGCCAAGCTGTCCGGTGAAGAAGGCCAGCCTTCGGCTAGCGAAGTCAAAGCTGCTTTCGGTGAAATCGAATACCGCACCGTTCGCGAAAACATCGTTAACGGCAAGCCGCGTATCGATGGTCGTGACACCAAGACTGTTCGCCCGCTGAACATCGAAGTAGGCGTTCTGCCAAAGACCCACGGTTCGGCTCTGTTCACCCGTGGTGAAACTCAGGCACTGGTTGTTGCAACTCTGGGTACTGCCCGTGACGCGCAGCTGCTGGACACCCTGGAAGGCGAGAAAAAAGACCCGTTCATGCTGCACTACAACTTCCCTCCGTTCTCGGTAGGTGAGTGTGGTCGCATGGGTGGCGCTGGTCGTCGCGAAATCGGTCACGGTCGTCTGGCCCGCCGTTCGGTTCAGGCCATGCTGCCTGCCGCCGACGTGTTCCCGTACACCATCCGTGTTGTATCGGAAATCACCGAGTCCAA
>JBILYW010000263.1:0-5410 GCA_044377555.1 Pseudomonas sp. | reverse complement strand
GCGCTGCTGATAAGACCGAGGGTCAGGGTCATGGAACGGGTGATTGGCGCGAACATCGCTGCCGACTCCTTGTCGTTGTTATGAAGTTGTCTAGTGCTTCAAACGAACGGCAAGGAGGGGAGTTAAGGCGAACAGGAATTATTTACTGTTTGTGTGTCGAAAACAGGCGGGGCGCTCATGGCGCCCCGCGGGTGCTTTACTGGTTGGCCACATTCCCCTGGATGGGGGCTTTTGGCTTGAGCAGGCTGAAGTCGATCAGGGCCTTTTGCGGGCGTGAGTAAGGATCGCCAATCAATTGCGGGCGGGCGACAAACTGGTCACTGACCAGGCTCTTCTTGTCGTCCAGTTCGTCGGCACTCAAGCCTGCCAGGTCAGTCCAGGTATGGATGAACTGCGAGCTGCTGTAAGGGCGGCTTAAGTCGCTGGCGAAGTTCCAGGCATGGCTTTCACGCCATTTTGGCGAGGCCCAGGCCATGAACGGAATGGTGTACATCGGTGCTGTCGGTTTGGCTTCGTTACGGCCAAGGGTCGAGTGGCCGACCGAGTCGAAGACGTCTTCGCCGTGGTCGGACAGGTACAGCAGGAAGCCGTTGGGGTCGGTCTTGGCGAAGTCTTTGATCAGGCTCGACACCACAAAGTCGTTATACAAAACGGCGTTGTCATAGCTGTTGTACGTCGGTACCTGATCATCGGTCAGCCCGGCCGGCACGCCGTTGCGGTCGACAAACTTGTCGAAGGTCGGCGGGTAGCGGTACTGGTAGCTCATGTGGGTGCCGAGCAGGTGAATCACGATCAGCTTGCGCGGGGCGCTGTCGGCCAGGATCTTGTTGAACGGCTCAATCACGTCGCCGTCGTACTGGCGGGCGTTCTGGTTGCGGTTGTTGTTGAGGTAGACCTGCTCATCAGCCTGCTCCGAGAACGTAGTGAGCATGGTGTTGCGCTTGGTCATGGTCTGCTGGTTGGTCACCCAGAAGGTTTTGTAACCGGCTTGCTTCATCACGCTGACCAGTGACGGGGTGCTGAGGTACAGGTCAGGGTTTTCTTCGTCAGCAAAGGTCAGCACTTGTTGCAGAGCTTCGATGGTGTAAGGGCGCGGTGTCACGACGTTGTCGAAAATCGCCAGTTGATCACGCAATTTATCGAGGTTGGGCGTGGTCTCGCGCGGGTAGCCATAGAGGCTCATGCGCTGGCGGTTGGTGGACTCGCCAATGACCAGCACCAGCGTCGTGGGCTTGCCGGCTTCATTGTCCTTGAGGTTGGTCAGGGGCGGGATTTTGCTGGCGCTGGCGAGCATGCCTTGCATGTTGTCCAGCTGTTCCAGGTAGCGGCGATAAGCTACAACCATCTGCCATGGCACGGCGGGTTCTACGCGGCTTTCAAAGCTTTCCATGGCATTGGCGAAGTTGTCGTGCTTGATCGTCTGTTTGATCAGCGGATAACCGATAACAGCCACCAGCAAGCCGATGGCAATGGCCCAGGCTTGCACGCGGGGCAAGTACACAGGGCGCAGACGGGTCCAGAGGAACACGGCGAAAGCGGTATGCGCCAGGAATGCCAGAACCATCCACCAGGCAAAGTACTGGGTCATGTATTCGCCCGCTTCAGAGATGTTCGACTCGAACATGATGAAGATGACGCTTTGCGAGAATTCTTGTTGGTAGATAAAGAAGTAGCCAAGGCTGGCCATGGAGCAGGCCCACAGCATGACGCCGATAACAGCGGCCATTACGCGGGTGTGCTTGGGAAACATCAGCATCGGGGCCAGCCAGATGGCGCTCATTACAAAGGCCTGGCGAAACCCTGAAAATCCGGAGGTGCCCGTCAGCTGGATCAGCAGTTGGGTGATGCCGGAAAAGTACCAAAAGAACAGGAACAGCCAGCCCAGGCCCGCCCAGTCGAAACCCTTCGCAGATGTGTTACTGCGTTTAAACATCCCCATACAGCGCTCCAGCCTGATAACTACTTGAATGGTTAGTGCCGTGTAGCCCGGCACAACACATGAGGACCGCCTCAATAAAGAGCAGTCACAAAGTGTTTAAGTATCGCGAAGTGCATGTGAAAACTTTGTCGCAAATGACGGCCCGGGAAGGCACTTCGCAGTTGCGCGGGGGTGGGTTGCTGTGCTTGAGGGGGTTCAATGGCGCTGTCATGGGCCTCAATGGCCATAACTTTTGGGTTCTTTAGCCCTTCGTCCGTCTGTTGAGTGTATTGAATCGGGAATCTGGCCTTCAGCTTGTGCGAAACTATGCACCATGAGTCAGGACTAATCTTGGCCGGGCACCTTGAGCAATGCTGCACTAAGGTGCTGTACACCTATTTATTTGTCGTTGGGAGCAACAGTACATGCAGTTGGGAATTATTGGGTTGGGCCGTATGGGCGGGAACATCGCACGGCGTCTGATGCTCAATGGGCATACAACCGTGGTTTTTGACCGCAATACCGACTTTGTCAGTGCTCTGGAACAGGAAGGCGCCACAGGCGTTGCCGATTTGCCAGCGCTGGTCGCAGGCCTGGCCAAACCCCGCGCTGTATGGGTGATGCTGCCTTCCGGTGCGCCGACCGAAGACACCATCGAGACCTTGAGCCAGCTGCTGGACGCCGATGACATCATCATTGATGGCGGCAACACCTTCTACAAAGATGACATTCGTCGTTCGCAGTCGCTGGCCGAAAAGGGCATTCAGTACGTTGACGTCGGTACATCGGGTGGCGTGTGGGGCCTGGAACGCGGTTACTGCATGATGATTGGCGGTGACACCGCAGTGGTTAAACACCTTGACCCGCTGTTCGCTGCTCTGGCACCGGGCATGGGTGATATCCCGCGCACCAAGGACCGTGTTTCGGACGATGATCGCGCTGAGCGCGGTTACATCCATGCCGGCCCTGCGGGCGCAGGGCATTTCGTCAAGATGGTGCATAACGGCATTGAGTACGGCCTGATGCAGGCTTACGCCGAAGGCTTCAATCTGATGAAGATGAAAGGTGGCGAGAACTTGCCGCAAGAGCAGCGTTTTGACCTGAACCTGGGTGATATCGCTGAAGTATGGCGCCGTGGCAGCGTGGTTTCGTCCTGGCTGCTGGACTTGACCGCCGATGCACTGGCCACTGATGAGCCGTTGAACGGCTACTCGGGTGCCGTGGCGGACAGCGGTGAAGGTCGCTGGACCATCGAAGCCGCCATGGAGCAATCGACACCGGTACCTGTGTTATCGCAGGCCTTGTTTGCCCGCTACAGTTCACGCCAGCAAAGCCTCTATGGCGACAAATTGTTGTCGGCCATGCGCTTTGGTTTCGGCGGCCACGTGGAGACGCCTAAAAAATGACCGACCTGTCCAGTAAACCTGACGCCAAACCGGCACCGCCCACCACACTGTTTTTGTTTGGTGCCCACGGTGACCTGGTCAAGCGCTTGCTCATGCCCGCGCTGTACAACTTGAGTCGTGACGGTTTGCTGGACGATGGCCTGCGCATTGTGGGCGTTGACCACAATGCGATCAGTGATGAAGGTTTTGCCAAAAAGCTGGAGGACTTCATCCGTACTGAAGCCGCCAGCAAAGTGGATCATCCTGAAGGGCAGGGCTTGAATGCCGATTTATGGGCCTCGCTGGCCAGGAACATCAGCTACGTGCAGGGCGACTTTCTGGATGACAGCACCTATGAGGCGCTGGAACAGAAAATCATCGCCAGTGGCACCGGCAATGCGGTGTTCTACCTGGCCACTGCGCCACGCTTTTTTAGCGAAGTAGTGCAGCGGCTGGGCGCCAGCGGGTTGCTCAAAGAAACCCCGCAAGCGTTTCGGCGGGTAGTCATTGAAAAACCTTTTGGCTCTGACGTGCAAACAGCGCAAGCATTGAATGCGTGCCTGCTCGATGTCATGAGCGAGAAGCAGATCTACCGGATTGACCATTACCTGGGCAAGGAAACCGTCCAGAACATCCTGGTCAGCCGTTTCTCCAACGGGCTTTTCGAAGCTTTCTGGAACAATCACTACATTGATCATGTGCAGATCACGGCGGCAGAAACCGTCGGGGTCGAGACACGTGGCAGTTTTTACGAACATACCGGCGCCTTGCGCGATATGTTGCCGAACCATTTGTTTCAACTGCTGGCGATGGTGGCGATGGAGCCACCCGCAGCCTTTGGGGCGGATGCGGTGCGCGGTGAAAAGGCCAAGGTCATTGGCGCGATTCGCCCGTGGTCAGAAGCAGATGCGCTGAAAAATTCGGTACGCGGGCAGTACACCCAGGGTGAGTCCGGTGGCAAGCCGGTCGTGGGGTATCGCGAAGAAAACAACGTGGCAGCCGACAGCAACACCGAGACCTTTGTGGCGCTCAAGGTGATGATCGACAACTGGCGCTGGGTGGGTGTGCCGTTTTACCTGCGCACCGGCAAGCGCATGAGTGCGCGCGACACGGAAATCGCAATCTGCTTCAAGCCCGCGCCTTATGCGCAGTTTCGCGATACCGATGTTGAGCGGTTGCAGCCCAACTATTTGCGCATCCAGATCCAGCCCAACGAAGGCATGTGGTTTGACCTGCAGGCCAAACGCCCGGGGCCGGGTCTGCAAATGGCCAATATCGCGCTGGGGTTTGCGTACAAGGACTTCTTCGAAATGCAGCCCTCTACAGGCTACGAGACGTTGATTTACGACTGCCTGACCGGTGATCAGACCTTGTTCCAGCGCGCTGACAATATTGAAAACGGCTGGCGTGGCGTGCAGCCTTTTCTGGATGCATGGCGCGAACATACCGATGTGCAGCCGTACAAAGCCGGAGAAGATGGCCCGCAGGCGGCCAAAGAACTGCTGGCTCGCGATGGTCGCGTCTGGCTCGACATAGGATGAGTGACGTGAAGCAAGACTCCATTCAACTGGTGCTGTGTGACATGGATGGCACCTTGCTATTGCCTGATCATACCCTCAGCACCCGAAATCTGGCGGCGGTCAAAGCGCTGCAAGCGGCGGGCATTTACTTCACGCTGGCTTCCGGGCGCCCGCCACGGGCCATGCGCGGGATCATCGAGCAGTTGGGCATTGAGTTGCCTGTAGCCGGATTCAATGGCGGGCTGCTGGTGAATGCGGATGGCGAGTATCTGCAATCGCACCACGTGCCGCATGAGGCCGTGATCAAAACACTGGCCCTGCTGGCTGAGCATGAGGTTGAAGTCTGGCTGTTTGTGGATGATCAATGGCTGGTGCGCGATCCTTCGGGCGAGATGGTGCCCAGGGAGCAGCACGGTCTGGGGTATGCGCCGCAAGTGGTTGAGAGCTTTGAGCCCTATCAGCACCAGGTGCACAAGATTGTAGCCACCTGCCTCAATGCGCCGTTGTTGATGGAACTGGAGCAGCGCCTGCAGCCCTTGTTGAGCGGGCTTGCCGTAGCCAGTCGCTCCCAGGCCTGTTACCTGGAC
>JBILYW010000262.1:0-5419 GCA_044377555.1 Pseudomonas sp. | reverse complement strand
CGAAGCTGCCCATTTCACGATCCAGGGTGAAGCCCTTGACGCCGTCGCCCAGGGTCAGCACCAGCATGGTCTGAGGGCCGTAGATCGCATAACCGGCAGCTACCTGCTGGGTACCGGGCTGCATGAAGGCCTTTTCATTCAAAGGCTCGTTCTGGGTCAGGTACTCATTCGGGCAACGCAGCACCGAGAAGATCGTGCCGACCGGCGCGTTGATATCGATGTTCGACGAACCGTCCAGCGGGTCAAACACCAGCAGGTAGGCGCCTTTCGGGTATTTGCCCGGGATCTGGTAGGCGTTGTCCATTTCTTCGGACGCCATACCGGCCAGGTGACCACCCCATTCGTTGGCTTCGAGCAGGATCTCGTTGGAAATTACATCCAGCTTCTTCTGCACTTCACCTTGCACGTTTTCGGTGCCCATGCTGCCCAGAACACCACCCAGGGCGCCTTTGGACACGGCGTGGCTGATCTCTTTGCAAGCACGCGCCACCACTTCGATGAGGAAACGCAAATCAGCAGGCGTGTTGTTGCTGCGGGTCTGCTCGATCAAATAGCGACTCAGGGTAACGCGGGACATGTAAGGCTCCGAACAATGGGGAGGGGGGGGCGAAAAACCCGCGCAGTTTAACGCGTGTTGCCGTGCAAATCTTCTAATCAGACTCAGAACCGGCCAAGCGGGTTCAGCTGAATCCTTAAATCAACTGCGCAGTGCCCGTGGGAGCGGGCTTGCTCGCGATTGCAGCAACACGGTTTTAACTTCAGACCACGTCGTCTGCATCGCGAGCAAGCCCGCGCCCACAGAGCTGATATGTCCTACAGCGCTTTCCAGATATCAGTGGCGTATTCGCGAATGGTCCGGTCTGACGAGAACCACCCCATGCGCGCAGTGTTGAGTACCGCCGCGCGCCACCAGGCGTCCTTGTCGTGCCACAAATGCTCGACCCGCATCTGCGCATCCCAATACGCATCGAAGTCGGCACAGACCAAAAACCGGTCGTATTCGATCAGTGAATCCACCATCCCGGTGTAACGCGCCGGGTCATCGTGGGAGAAAACCCCGCCGCGAATCGCCTGCAATACATCATTGAGCCGATCGGAAGCCGCCACATCCGGTGCGGCATGGAACTCGCCATTGCGCTTGCGCGCCTCAACCTGTTGCGAGCTGAGGCCGAAGATAAACATGTTGTCGGCGCCCACCCGCTCGCACATCTCGACGTTGGCCCCGTCCATCGTGCCGATGGTCAGGGCGCCGTTAAGGCCAAACTTCATGTTGCTGGTGCCGGACGCTTCGTAGCCGGCGGTGGATATCTGCTCGGACAAGTCCGCCGCCGGAATGATGCTTTCGGCCAGGCTGACGTTGTAGTTGGGGATAAACACCACTTTGAGCAGGCCACGAACGGTCGGGTCGTTGTTGATGGTACGGGCAATGTCATTGGCCAGTTTGATGATGAGCTTGGCCTGTTCATAACTGGCCGCCGACTTGCCGGCAAAAATCTTCACCCGCGGCACCCATGGGCTGCCCGGCTCGGCACGAATGGCCTGGTACAACGCCACGGTGTGCATCAGGTTGAGCAACTGGCGCTTGTACTCGTGAATCCGTTTGACCTGCACGTCGAACATGGCTTCAGGATTGACCACGATGCCCAGGCGCTCATAAATCAGCGCGGCCAGGGTGCATTTGCTTTGCAGGCGCTGCTCGGCGAAACGCATGCGAAAATCGGCGCGCTCGGCAAAAGGCTCCAGCTTGATCAGTTTGTGTTCAGTCTCATCAAGAATATCGGCCCCCAGCACATCCTCCAGCATTGCGGTCAGCGGCGGGTTGGCCTGGAACAGCCAGCGGCGGAAGGTAACGCCGTTGGTCTTGTTGTTGATCCGGTCCGGGTAAAGCTTGTGCAGCTCGGCAAACACGGTGCTGCGCATCAACTGCGTGTGCAACCCGGAAACCCCGTTCACGCTGTGGGAGCCCAAAAATGCCAGGTTACCCATGCGCACGTGGCGGCCGTGGTCCTCCTCAATCAGCGATACCGCACGCAGCACGTCAAAATCGTGAATACCCTTGGCTCGCAGCGCATCGATATGGTGCGAGTTGATCAGATAAATAATCTGCATATGGCGCGGCAACATGCGCTCCATCAAGCCAACGGGCCATGTTTCGAGCGCTTCGGGCAGCAGCGTGTGGTTGGTGTAAGACAGGGTAGCGACGGTGACTTGCCACGCGGTAGGCCACTCGATGCAGTGCTCGTCGACCAGGATGCGCATCAACTCCGCAACGGCAATCGAGGGGTGGGTGTCATTGAGCTGGATCGACACATGATCGGCCAGGTTCAGCAGCGTATCGTGGACATGCAGGTGACGGCGCAGCAGGTCCTGCAGCGAAGCCGACACAAAGAAGTACTCCTGACGCAGGCGCAATTCCTGCCCGGCTTCATTGCTGTCCGCCGGGTACAGCACCCGGGAGATGCTTTCAGCACGCACCACTTCGGCCACCGCACCCAGATGGTCACCCGCGTTGAAACGCCCCAGGTTCAGATCATGCAACGCCCTCGCCCGCCACAGGCGCAAGGTGTTGACACTGGCGCCGCGCCAACCCACGACGGGCGTGTCATAAGCAATGGCGCGTACTGTCTCGCCAGGCCACCAGACTTGCCGTATCAGGCCCTGTTCGTTCTGCTTGGTTTCAACCGAGCCACCAAACCCGACCGAATACAGCACTTCGGCACGCTCGAACTCCCAGGGGTTGCCGAAGTCCAGCCAGTTCTCGGTCTGCTCCTGTTGCCAGCCGTCGACAATGCTCTGGCGGAACAACCCGTGTTCATAGCGAATGCCGTAACCATGGGCCGCAATGCCCAGGGTCGACATGCTTTCCATGAAGCACGCCGCCAAACGCCCCAGCCCGCCGTTGCCAAGCGCCGCATCAGGCTCAAGCAGGCGGATGCGCTCCAGATCGACCCCAAGGCCGGTCAGTGCCTCACGCGCCACCTCCAGCAGCCCCAGGTTGCTCAGGCTGTCGTACAACAAGCGCCCGATCAGAAATTCCAGCGAGAGGTAGTACACCCGCTTCTGGTCCTTGCGATAAATCTGCCGTGTGCTGTCCATCCAGTGCTCGACCATATGGTCGCGGGCGGCCAGAGCAATAGCCTCAAACCAGTCATGGTCAAACGCGTGTTCCGGGTCCTTACCCACCGCGTAAGTCAGTTTGGCTACTACAGCGGCACGAAAAGCCGCCACCTGTGCGTCACGAACAAGCGGTTCCTGGGGCATCGATACAACCTCAATCGAGATGGGGCGATTTGAAGAACGAATGGTGTCAGCCTAGACGCTTGAACAGAAACAAAGTGCATTGATTCGGGCTCATTTGGGCGGTTTCTTGAAAAAACCTGACGAAATGAGCGCTGCCCCAAAACGAGGCGCATACGCAGCCAAATGCTTTAAAACATGGCCCTGATCGAAAAACCGGCAAATGGTTGTTCACACATTCACCAACACCGGTATGATCGCGCGCCCTGATGCACGCTGGAATACAAGTCTGATGAAGTCCAACCTGATCGCCGCCGCGGAAATCGACCGTCTCGATACCTGGGCCAAATACTCCGCGCCCATGTGCGGCTCCTGTGTTTCCAGCTGCTGCACGCTGCCGGTCGAGGTCAAGATCAAAGACCTGATCCGCATCGGCATTGTCGATGAGTTCGAGATGGGCGACCCGCCGAAGAACATCGCCAAGCGCCTGCAAAAAGAAGGGATCGTGGAGCGCTTCAACCAGAAGTCCGGCATCTTCACCCTGCAGCGCATGAGCAATAACGACTGCCTGTACCTGGATCGCAAGTCGCGCATGTGCACCATCTACGACATACGCCCGGACACCTGCCGCAACCACCCGCGAGTGGGCCCGCGCCCCGGTTATTGCGCATACGTACCCAAAGCCGTCGAGCGCAAGAACAGCAGCGAGAAGTTGATGGTGTTCTAAGACACCACCTGTAGATCCTCTGTTGTAGGTCAGGCCCTATTGTGGGAGCGAGCCTGCTCGCGAACGACCTTCGCGAGCAGGCTCGCTCCCACAGCTGCCGTTTTCCTGTAAATACTCTGTTGCCGGTCAAGCTTTCGATAGGTGTTTTTCATCAAAAACCCGGACACAAAAAAACGCCCCCGGCCGCAAGGCCGGGGGCGTTTTTTATTCAGCAGCTAAATCAATTACTTGCTGCTTTTTTTGCTAGCGCGGGTACGCTCGCTTTCGCCCAGGATCTTCTTACGAAGACGGATGGACTTAGGCGTTACTTCGCACAGTTCATCTTCTTGTACGAATTCCAGAGCTTGCTCCAGAGTGAAGCGGATAGGCGGAACCAAAGCGATGGTTTCGTCTTTACCCGAAGCACGCATGTTGTCGAGCTTCTTGCCTTTGGTTGGGTTAACGCCCAGATCGTTGTCGCGGCTGTTGATGCCGACGATTTGACCTTCGTACACGTCTTCACCGTGACCCAGGAACAGTTTGCCGCGAGCCTGCAGGGTTTCCAGCGAGTAAGTCAGAGCCTTACCGGTAGCAACCGAAACCAGAACGCCGTTCTGACGGCCGGACATGTCGCCCGACTTCATCACGTCGTAACGGTCGAAGATCGAGGTCAGGATGCCAGCGCCCGAAGTCAGAGTCAGGAACTCGTTACGGAAACCGATCAAGCCACGTGCCGGGATGTTGTACTCAAGGCGAACACGGCCTTTGCCATCCGGAACCATGTTGGTCAGATCGCCTTTACGGATACCGATCTGTTCCATGATTGCGCCCTGCGATTCTTCTGGCAGGTCGATGGTTACGTTTTCGTACGGTTCGTGCTTAACGCCGTCAACCATGCGGATGATCACTTCCGGACGACCAACACCCATTTCGAAGCCTTCGCGACGCATGGTTTCGATCAGTACCGACAAGTGCAGCTCACCACGGCCAGACACTTTGAACTTGTCAGCGGTGTCGCCTTCTTCAACGCGCAGAGCAACGTTGTACAGCAGTTCTTTGTCCAGACGCTCTTTGATGTTACGGCTGGTTACGAACTTGCCTTCACGGCCGCAGAACGGCGAGTCGTTAACCTGGAAGGTCATCGAAACGGTTGGTTCGTCAACGGTCAGCGGCTTCATCGCTTCAACATTCAGTGGGTCGCACAGAGTGTCGGAGATGAACAGCGAATCCATACCGCTGATGCAAACGATGTCGCCTGCCGAAGCTTCTTCAACGTCGATACGGTGCAGACCGTGGTGACCCATCAGCTTCAGGATACGACCGGTGCGGCGCTTGCCGTCGGCATCGATAGCCACAACCTGGGTGTTCGGCTTGACGCGACCGCGAGCAATACGGCCAACGCCGATGATGCCCAGGAAGCTGTTGTAGTCCAGTGCCGAGATTTGCATCTGGAACGGGCCGTCACGGTCAACTTGT
>JBILYW010000261.1:0-5429 GCA_044377555.1 Pseudomonas sp. | reverse complement strand
TCATCCTGCCCCAAGGCAATGTGATGGGCCTTGTATTCACGCACCAGGTGATCCATCGGTGCGGCCAGTTCGGCCATGCGCACCACACCCGCCATGTGCGCACTGCCTTTGAGGGTGTGCATCGCCAGCTGTAGATCATCACTGGCGTACAACGGCAGTTGCCCGCGGGCCTGATCCAGAAAGCGGTCAAGACGCTCAAGGTGGGCTTGCGCTTCCTGTCGGAAGATATCCAGCAACTGCGGGTCGAAGCTGCTGGCGTCCTGGGCGAGCAGCAGCGGTTGCGGCTCACCCCGGGACAGGTGATGGGCCCGCGCGGCCAGCTGGTCGACGTCTTCACGCTGACGCTGGCTTTGCTCGGCAAACGCCTGGATCAGCTCCGGCAACATCACCAGCGTGTTTTCCAGCAGTTGATAGATCTGTGGCCCCGGTGCCACGCTGCCTTCGATCACCCGGTTCAACAGGTTCTCCACCGCCCATGCCAGTTCGGCCAGGACCAGGGCCCGCACCATGCGCCCGCTGCCCTTGAGGGTGTGGAAGCCGCGCCGCAGTTGCGACAACGCGGCGCTGTCCGCCGGGTTGGCGACCCATTGCGGCAAGAAATCGTGCAACGTGATCAGTACTTCATCGGTCTCTTCCAGAAAGACTTCCAGCAACTCTTCATCCAGCGGCTCTTCATCCACCGGCGGCGGCAGCAGGCTGGTGGGCATGTGTTGCGCAGGCGGGTTGAGCGCCGACAGCGGGCTGGCCAGTGCCTGGGCCAGGCTTTGCGCAATCCGCGGGTCGTCGGGCGGCATGTCCCCCCGCGCTGCGGGGCCGGGCACGTCCTCGAACAACGGCGCAGCAAGCCTTGCCGGGGCGTACCCCAGTTCGGTGAGGCAACTTTGAGCCCGATCCAGCACCCGCTCGCCCGCAGCTCCGGGGTCCTGGGCCAGACGTTCCAGGTAATACTCGATGCTGATCAGCGCTTCGGCCAGATGATCCATTTGCTGCTCGGTGGGGCTGTCCGGTCCCTGCAGCACGTGCTCGCACAGATAGTCATGACAGGCTTGCAGCATGCTGGCGGCGCGGCTCAGCGGGATCATCGCCAATGCACCGCGGATTTGCGTCAGCAGCCCGGGCACGGACTGCAAGTGCTGGCGGTCATGGTCCGCCGCCAGGTAGTCGGTGATCAGGTCTTTGACTTCTTCCAGGCCAATCCGCGACTCCTTGATCACCAACTGATGGATTTGCATCAGGTCGGTGGTGGGCAAGCGGCTCTCTTCGCGCTGCGAAGGCTCAACGCTGCCGACCATGCCCGCCAGAGTGGCTTCGACGTAGAGCAAGGCGGCCGCGACGTCCATCAGCACGGCGTCGGAGGGTTCACGCTGGCCCTGGGCCAGGCTCTGAACCACCGCCAGCTGGTCGATGATGACTTTGCGCGGCTGACCAAAACCCAGCACGGCCAGGGTGTCGGCGATCTGGCGCAGGGGCGCCATCAGGCTGCTCAGCTCCGAGACGTGCGAGCGGTCGCTGCGCACAAACAGGTCAAGGCGCTCCTTGACCCGCACCAGCTCTTCGCACAATGCCGCCACCACTGAGCGCATCGCATCGCGGTCAGGGCCGGCCAGCCGCGCCCGCTCTTCATCGACCATCGCCGCATCAGGCATGGCTTCGTCCAGCTCGTAGTGGTTTTTCAACGCGAGCATTTTCGAGGTCGGGTGCTCGGCCTTGGCGATGTAAAACAGCAGGCTGGTGAGCAGTTCTTCGGGCGCGGGCTGGTTGACAGCCACCATGCCCTGCTCCAGCAGGCGCTTGAGTTCTTTGTCGGATTTTTTCAGCAGACTGCGCAGGGCCGGGCTGTTGGGCACCCGGCCTTTGAGCATGCCGTCCACCAGCGCTGCGGCGATTTTCCACAAGGCGTTGAGCGGCGAACCCTGGCACAGGGTTTGAAGCTGCGCGAACACACCGGCCATCTGCTCCAGGTTGGCCTGTACCGCCTCCCCGCGGCGCAAACCCAGAAACGCGGCCTGCAAGCTGTGGCGCAGCGTGCGCAACTGACGCGGCAATTCAGCCGGCGCCAACCGGGCCAGCTCGGCCGCGTCCAGAGCAGGCAACACCTGCAAGGGCGGACTGAACAGGCTGGTTTCCGAGAGCAGTGCTTCGCCACGGGCGGTACGCAAATCGTTGAGCAACGGCAACACTACCAATGGCCAGTCCCGCCGGGCGCTGTGCACACGGTCCAGGTACAAGGGCAATTGGCTGAAGGCTTGATGCAATAAGCGCAGAGCTTCATCAAGCTGGCTGACGCGGCCCTGCTGCAGGGCAATCACCAGTTGCTCCATCTCTTCGGCCAGCAAGGCGGCACCGTAGAATTCGACCATCAGCAAGCTGCCATGCACTTGGTGAATGCATGCCAGGCACTGAGCCAGCGTGTCGGCAGATGGCTGCTGCGCGTAGGCGTCCAGCGCCAGGGTGGCCTGTTTCAAGGTGTGGGCAATTTCGCCTTTAACCCACTCAAGGGCCACATAGTCGTGCCGGTCAACCATAACGACTCCAGTCAGAATTGCGCAGCACTACTTTGGCCCCCGATCTTTTGACGGGGCGGGCAAGGTGAAGCCCGACACGGAGCGCCGCAGCTGGCTGGCCATTTTGGCCAGGTTGCCAATGCTGTCGGCGGTCGCGGTGGAGCCGGACGAGGTTTGATTGGTGATTTGCTGAATCACGTTCATGGTCAAGGAAATCTGCGCGGCCGAGGTGGTCTGCTGTTGCGCCGCATTGGAGATGCTTTGAATCAGATCGGCGAGGTTTTGCGACACGCCTTCGATCTCTTCCAGCGCCACACCGGCGTCATGGGCCAGGCGGGCACCGCGCACCACTTCGCTGGTGGTTTGCTCCATGGAAATCACCGCCTCGTTGGTGTCGGCCTGAATCGCCCGCACCAGGGTTTCTATCTGGCGCGTTGCCGCTGACGAACGCTCGGCCAGGCGCTGCACTTCGTCGGCCACCACGGCAAACCCGCGCCCGGCATCCCCGGCCATCGAGGCCTGAATTGCCGCGTTGAGGGCAAGAATATTGGTTTGGTCAGCAATGTCATCAATCAGGCTGACAATGTCGCCGATTTCCTGGGAAGACTCACCCAAACGCTTAATCCGCTTGGCCGTGTCCTGGATCTGCTCACGAATGTTGTCCATGCCATGAATGGTGTTGTGCACCACTTCGTTGCCTTTGTTGGCAATGGCCACGGAGCGCTCGGCCACCGCCGAAGATTCGGAGGCGTTGGCCGACACCTGGTCGATGGAGTGGGCCATTTGCTGGATCGCCCCCGACGCCTCGGCGATTTGCTGGGCCTGATGTTCTGAGGCCTCGGCCAGCTGCATGGCGGTGGCCTGGGTTTCTTGCACGGCTGCTGCCACCTGGCCCGCCGTGAGGTTGATGGTCGCCACCAGCTCGCGCAACTGGTCGATGGAGTAATTGATCGAGTCGGCGATGGCCCCCGTGAAGTCCTCCGTCACCGAGGCGGTCACGGTCAGGTCGCCGTCGGCGAGGTCGGCAATCTCGTCCAGCAAACGCATGATCGCTGTCTGGTTGCGCTCGTTCTTTTCGGCGGTTTCGCGCAGTTGCCGATTGGTTTCACGCACCATCACCAAGCCGATCAGGATGATCGAAGCCAGGGCCAGCAGGCCCAAGACGTAACCGCCAATGATGTCGAGCGAACGCCCGGTGGCAAGGTTTTCAAAGCTGTTGGCCAGGCTCGACGCCTCGTCGAGCAGGGTTTGCGACAGGCTGAAAATATTATTCGCGGCTTCGCGCACGTGGAACAGCTGCGGCGAGGTTTCGAGGATTTCATCCACCGACCCGGAGACAAACTGGAACAGCTCCGAAATCTCCTGCAGGCGAGCGCGAGCGTCCTTGTCTTCGACCTGAGAAATTCTCAGCCCGACGCTACCCTCCAGCATGCCGTTAAGCACTTGCCCGAAGCGGTTGGCATCCCGCCCGAAGGCTCCGGCCGCCTGGGCGGCATTTTCGTCGCCGGCCAGCACCGTATTGACCGCACCCAATATCCGCTCGGCCAACAATGACTGACGTTGGGCCAACGCCACCTGGCTGGCGGGTGCGCCACGCTGCAGGAGGATCTCGACGACTTTTTCGTATTCGACCTGCAACTGCGGCACGGTCTCGGCCAGCGTCGCGGCCACCTGATGCAGCGACAGTACGGTTTGCTCGCTGGCCAAGATGGCATTGACGTTGTTCAGCAGCAGCTCCCAGTCCCGCTGGACTGCCTGCATTTCCTTGTGCACGGCAGGGGGCGCGGGGGGCAGGCCGGTGACCGGATCGCCTTTTTTCAGATAACCCCAGCGCTGGCTGAAATCGTTGCGCGCATCAATCAACAGCTTGAACGCGGCGGCTTTACCGGCGGCAGCTTCAGTGGCGTTCTTGGCGATGCGCTGGGACAAGACGCGCAACTCACCCGCGTGGCTGATGTATTGCTTGTCGTAGTTGGACTGGGTGTTGAGGTAAGCAAAGTTGGCGAACAACAGCATGATGAACACGATCAGGGCGATAAAAAGCACGATGATCTGCGAACGACTGCGCGACCCTTCCATTGGTTTAGCGGTATTGGCTGTGGTCATCGATCAGGTCCTGAGATCCCGTTTTAAAGCTGAAGGCAAACAGCGTTGCCGGTTCACACTGCCACCGCCCAGAACTGCGGCGCCTGGGCCAGGGCAAACGGGCTGAACACCCACCAGGGGTGCTCTCCGGCAAAATGGCCCTGCACATAGGGCTCAAACATGGGGTGGGGCAATGCCTGCGTGCCAGTCTTGAGGTCGGCGTGGGCAAAGTGCTGCATGCCCTGCACTTCATCGACCTGCAACCCGACAAACACGTCTTTGTATTCCAGCACCAGCACCCGGCGCTGCTTGCGCAAGGGCGACAGCTCAACCCCGAAAAAGCCGCACAGGTCCATGATCGGCAGCAGTTGCCCGCGCAGATTGGCCACGCCCTTGACCCAGGGTTTTACTCCTGGCAACAAGGTGAACCGCGGTTCATGGAGGATTTCGGCAATTTCGCCCATCGGCGCCACAAAACAATGCTCGCCGATCCGGAAGCCGATACCGCTCCAGGTATCGAGCTGCGTTTGCGCAGGCGCCAGGCCCGCCGCCAGCGAGCGACAGCGCTGGTCGATTTCAAGCAGCAGTTCGAAGGCAGTCAGAGAGCCTGGCATAGGGTGGCCGTCATTTTGGAGGGTTTTCTTCCAGGACTTTCTTCACCTTCAGGATCAGTTTTTCTTCGTCCACCGGCTTGGTCAGATAGCCCTTGGCACCCTGGCGCTGTGCCCAGACCATGTCGGTTTCCTGGTCTTTGGTGGTCACGACGATCACCGGGATGTGGCTGGTTTCGGGGTCTTTGGTCAGTTGACGGGTGGCCTGAAAGCCATTGAGGCCCGGCAT
>JBILYW010000010.1:0-15850 GCA_044377555.1 Pseudomonas sp. | reverse complement strand
CATCAAGACGGTCCACCAGCAGTTGCTTGCCGCGCCGCCAGGTGGTCATCAGGATAAACAGCACAATCCCCGCCAGCACCGGGAATGCCCCGCCCTGGAAGATTTTCGGTACGTTGGCGACAAAGAATAGCCCGTCCACCAGCAAAAATCCGATCAACACCGGCACGGCCAAAACAGGTGGCCACTTCCACAACAGCAACATCACCGCCGACACCAGAATACTGGTGATCAGCATGGTCCCCGTCACTGCCACGCCGTAGGCCGACGCCAGGGCACCTGAGGACTCAAAGCCCAACACCAGCAAAATAACCCCGACCATCAGCGACCAGTTCACCGCACCGATGTAGATCTGGCCTTGTTCGGCACTGGAGGTGTGCTGGATATGCATGCGCGGGATGTAACCGAGCTGAATCGCCTGACGGGTCAGGGAGAAAGCCCCCGAAATCACGGCCTGGGAGGCGATGACGGTCGCCAGAGTAGCCAGTACCACCAAAGGAATCAGCGCCCAGCTTGGCGCCAGCAGGTAGAACGGGTTACGCGCTGCCTCCGGGTTCTCCAGCAACAAGGCACCCTGGCCGAAGTAGTTCAGCACCAGCGCCGGCAGCACCAGAATGAACCAGGCACGGGCAATCGGCTTGCGCCCAAAGTGCCCCATATCGGCATACAGCGCTTCGGCACCGGTCAGCGCCAGCACCACAGCCCCCAAAATGGCCACACCCATGCCTGGGTGCGACACGAAGAAACGCACACCCCAGACCGGGTTCATCGCATTGAGCACCTCGGGGTGCTGCACAATGCCATGGACCCCGAGCACACCCAGCACCACAAACCACACCACCATGACCGGCCCGAAGAGCTTGCCGATACTGGCCGTGCCGTGGCGCTGAATCAAAAACAGCAGCACCAGCACAATCAGGGCCAGTGGCACTACCCAGCGCTCCAGCCCATCAAAAGCCAGCTCAAGCCCCTCGACCGCCGACAAGACCGAGATCGCCGGGGTAATCATGCTGTCGCCGTAAAACAGCGCAGCACCGATCAACCCCAGAATCACCAGCACCGACCGCAGCCGGGGGTAAGGCGAAGCAGCACGACGCGCCAGCGCGGTCAGGGCCATGATTCCGCCTTCGCCTTCGTTGTCGGCCCGCAAAATGAACAACACGTACTTGATCGAAACTACCCAGATCAGCGACCACAGGATCAGCGCCAAAATACCGAAGACACCGTCATGGTTGACCTGCACGCCGTACCCGCCGGAAAACACCTCTTTGAGGGTGTAAAGCGGGCTGGTACCGATATCGCCATACACCACACCGACTGCTGCAACCAGCATCCCGATTGGCTTGGCCTTTGAGTGACCGTCTTCTGCTGCCTGACTGCTTGCCTGCCCCATCAACCACCCCTGCGACCCTGGACCGCGATTCTTAATGGCTACGCTAACTTTGATCAGCAGCATGCGCTGATTTTGCGACTCTCAGACACGAAATATGGCGGATAAAAAAGCCTATTTCCGCGACGGCGCGCAGCATAGCGCAGCACTCGTCGTAAATCCCCGTATAACGCTGGTCAACTGCGTTGACCATAGCTAAAATTGCGCACTTTTTTTGATCAGAGGCGCACAAGAGTCCGTTACCGCTTTATTGAGAATCTCAACAAAGCGCCAACAGACCCAAAGCGCCCGTTCGTCGTGCAGCCTTTACGGGCATGTAACGTCACTACATACCGAGGTTCGCCATGTCCACCGTTACCACGCCAGCTGCCCCAAAGGTCGGCTTCGTTTCCCTGGGTTGCCCAAAAGCTCTGGTCGACTCCGAGCGCATCCTTACGCAGTTGCGTATGGAAGGCTACGACGTCGTCTCCACTTACCAGGACGCTGACGTCGTGGTGGTCAACACCTGCGGCTTTATCGACAGCGCCAAGGCCGAATCGCTGGAAGTGATTGGTGAAGCCATCAAGGAAAACGGCAAGGTCATCGTGACCGGCTGCATGGGCGTGGAAGAAAGCGCCATCCGCAAGGTGCACCCAAGCGTGCTTGCCGTCACCGGCCCGCAGCAGTACGAGCAAGTGGTCAACGCCGTTCACGACGCCGTGCCGCCCAACCTGAACCACAACCCGCTGATCGACCTGGTACCACCTCAAGGCGTCAAGCTGACTCCACGCCACTACGCGTACCTGAAGATCTCCGAAGGCTGTAACCACAGCTGCAGCTTCTGCATCATCCCTTCGATGCGCGGCAAGCTGGTCAGCCGTCCGGTCGGCGACGTCCTCGACGAAGCCCAGCGCCTGGTCAAAGCCGGCGTTAAAGAGCTGCTGGTAATTTCCCAGGACACCAGCGCCTACGGCGTTGACGTGAAATACCGCACCGGCTTCTGGAACGGCGCGCCGGTCAAGACCCGCATGACCGAGCTGTGCGAAGCCTTGAGCTCGCTGGGCGTCTGGGTGCGCCTGCACTACGTCTACCCGTACCCGCACGTTGACGAGCTGATCCCGTTGATGGCGGCCGGCAAGATCCTGCCGTACCTGGACATACCGTTCCAGCACGCCAGCCCTAAAGTGCTCAAGGCCATGAAGCGCCCGGCCTTTGAAGACAAAACCCTGGCCCGCATCAAGAACTGGCGCGTCATCTGCCCGGACCTGATCATCCGTTCGACCTTTATCGTCGGCTTCCCGGGCGAAACCGAAGAAGACTTCCAGTACCTGCTCGACTGGCTGACCGAAGCCCAGCTCGATCGCGTGGGCTGTTTCCAGTACTCGCCGGTAGAAGGCGCACCTGCCAACCTGCTGGACGCGGCCATCGTGCCAGACGACGTCAAGCAGGATCGCTGGGACCGCTTCATGGCCCATCAACAGGCCATCAGCGCTGCACGCCTGCAGATGCGAATCGGCAAGGAAATCGAAGTCCTGATCGACGAAGTTGACGAGCAAGGCGCTGTTGGCCGCTGCTTCTTCGACGCTCCGGAAATCGACGGCAACGTATTTATCGCCACCGAGAAAGACATCAAGCCGGGCGACAAGATCATGTGCCGCGTGACCGACGCCGACGAGTATGACTTGTGGGCTGAAGTCATCTAAAAAGCGACTGCCTCTCAAAAAAGCCCTGCCGCCTACGCGTCAGGGCTTTTTTTTGCAGCTATTGTTAACCCATCGATTTCATCATCAGTGTCAGGAGACACGCACGATGCAACAAAAATGGGTCGTCCATACGCCACGCCTTACGGACTTCGAAGAATTAACCGACGTATGGGAAGCCTCAGTGCGCGCTACCCATGACTTTTTACCTGACAGCTATATCCGTCAATTACGCGACCTGGTCAGAGACCGTTATCTGGATGCCGTGATGCTGATCTGCTGCAAGGACCCGGTTTCCAAGCGCATTACCGGCTTTGCCGGAGTGGCGGCGGGCAAGGTCGAAATGCTCTTTATCCACCCTGACTACCGGGGCCGGGGCGTTGGCAAGGTACTGCTCAACTTCGCCATCCATGAACTGAATGCGCAGCAACTCGACGTCAATGAACAAAACCCGCAGGCCATTGGCTTTTATTTCAAACAAGGCTTTGAAGTGGTCGGGCGCTGTGAAAAAGACGGCATGGGGCAGCCTTATCCGCTGCTGCACCTGCGGTATAAACGCCCTGCACGCGCATAAGGCAAATGTTGCCGGGCTTAACCGGCGCCAGGCGGGTACAATAGCCGCCCAATTCCATTACGGCCCCTGTCATGTCTGAACCGATACGTCTCTCCAAACGCCTCATCGAACTCGTCGGCTGCTCCCGCCGTGAGGCCGAACTGTTCATTGAAGGTGGCTGGGTCACGGTAGATGGCGAAGTCATCGACGAGCCGCAATTCAAGATCGACAACCAAAAAGTCGAACTGGACCCGGAGGCCAAGGCCACTGCGCCCGAGCCTGTGACCATTTTGCTCAACGCCCCTGCCGGCATTGATACCGACAGCGCCCTGGCATTGATCGGCCCGCAGACCCTGAGCGAGGAGCATCGCTACGGCAAGCGCCCTCTCAAGGGCCACTTCCTGCGCCTGAGCGTTGGTAACGAGCTGCAGGCAAACGCCAGCGGTCTTCTGGTGTTTACCCAGGACTGGAAAATCGTGCGCAAGCTGACCGCCGACGCCACCAAGATCGAGCAGGAGTACGTGGTTGAAGTCTCTGGCGAGATGGCACCCCACGGTTTGAACCGGCTCAATCACGGCATGACCTACAAGGGTCGCGAACTCCCGGCTGTTAAAGCCAGCTGGCAGAGTGAAAACCGCCTACGCTTTGCGATGAAAAATCCACAGCCGGGCGTTATAGCTCTGTTCTGCCAGGCCGTCGGCCTGACCGTCATTTCCATTCGCCGGATTCGTATTGGCGGCGTGTCGATGGGCAAGCTGCCTGTCGGCCAATGGCGCTACATGACGACCAAAGAAAAGTTCTAAGCACGGCCCTACCCCGAACATTTCGACACCGCAGCAATGCCTGCGGTGCTCACTGCTGAATATCAGGATTGCCCACATGATTCATAACGACGTACTGCGTAGCGTGCGCTACATGCTCGACATCAGCGACAACAAGGTTGTTGAAATCATCAAGCTGGGTGGCCTGGACGTCACCAAAGAAGACGTTTTGACCTACCTGAAAAAAGACGAAGAAGAAGGTTTTGTCCGTTGCCCTGACGAAGTGATGGCTCACTTCCTGGATGGCCTGGTGATTTTCAAGCGCGGAAAGGATGACAGCCGTCCAGCCGTCAAAATTGAAGTGCCTGTGACCAACAACGTCATCCTGAAAAAACTGCGCGTGGCATTCGAGCTTAAAGAAGACGACATGCACGCCATTCTCAAGGCATCCGAATTCCCGGTTTCCAAGCCTGAACTGAGCGCCCTGTTCCGCAAGTTCGGCCACACCAACTACCGCACCTGTGGCGACCAGTTGCTACGCAACTTCCTCAAAGGCCTGACCCTGCGTATTCGCGGCTGAGAAAAACCTTCTGTGGGGGCGGGCTTGCTCGCGATACAAGCGCCGCGGTTATTCAGATTGACCGAGTCGTCTGAACCGCGAGCAAGCCCGCCCCCACAAGAACCTGATCGCCCCCACCATACGACACTCCAATGACCTATACCGTCTCCCCCATCGGCTTTGTGCGCTCCTGTTTCAAGGAGAAGTTCGCCATTCCGCGTCAACCGCAGTTGGCCCCGGCCGCCCGTGGCGTGCTGGAACTGGTCGCGCCGTTCGATCAGGGGGATGCGGTGCAAGGGCTGGAGCAGGTCAGCCATGTCTGGTTGCTGTTTGTTTTCCATCAGGCACTGGAAGACAAACCGCGCCTCAAGGTGCGCCCGCCACGCTTGGGCGGCAACAAGTCCATGGGCGTGTTTGCCACCCGGGCCACCCATCGCCCCAATGGCATTGGCCAATCGGTGGTCAAGCTGGACAAGGTCGAGGCCAATCGCCTGTTTATCTCAGGAATCGACCTGCTCGATGGCACGCCGATTCTCGATATCAAACCCTATGTGCCTTACGCCGACATCATCAGCAGCGCCAGCAACAACATGGCCAGCGCTGCGCCAGTGTTGATTCCCGTGCACTGGGCTGATACGGCCCTGCAACAGGCTCACACACACGCCTTGCGCCTTCAGGAGCCGCTGGTGGCGCTGATTGAGCAATGTCTGGCTCAAGACCCACGCCCGGCCTACCAAACGCCTACAGCAGAACGCGAGTACGGCGCGCAGTTTTGGGATCTGGACGTACGCTGGCACTACCCTGAGCCCGGCTTGATCCGTGTGCTTGAAGTCATTACCAAGCAGTGACCTGAAACGCAATGTGGGAGCGAGCCTGCTCGCGATTGTGAAGTGCCAGTCACCGAATGGGTGACTGACAGGTCGTAATCGCGAGCAGGCTCGCTCCCACATTTTTTGATCTGCGTTTGTTACTTCTCTACGAAGGCGCGCTCGATCAGGTAGTCACCCGGCTCGCGCATACGCGGCGAAACTTTCAGGCCGAAGCTGTTGAGCACTTCGCTGGTTTCATCAAGCATGCTCGGGCTGCCGCACAACATGGCGCGGTCGTCCTGCGGGTTGATCGGTGGCAGACCGATGTCGCTGAACAGCTTGCCGCTACGCATCAGGTCGGTCAGGCGGCCTTCGTTCTCGAAAGGCTCACGGGTCACGGTCGGGTAGTAGATCAGTTTTTCACGCAGTGCTTCGCCAAAGAACTCGTTCTGTGGCAAGTGCTCGGTGATGAACTCGCGGTAGGCGACTTCATTGACGTAACGCACGCCGTGGCACAGGATCACTTTTTCGAAACGCTCGTAGGTTTCCGGGTCCTGGATGACGCTCATGAACGGCGCCAGGCCAGTGCCAGTGCTCAGCAGGTACAGATGCTTGCCCGGCTTCAAATCGTCAAGCACCAGGGTGCCTGTCGGTTTTTTGCTGATGATGATCTCGTCGCCTTCCTTCAAATGCTGCAACTGGGAAGTCAGCGGGCCATCTGGCACCTTGATGCTGAAGAATTCCAGATGCTCTTCCCAGTTAGGGCTGGCAATTGAATAGGCGCGCATAAGCGGACGGCCGTTTGGCTGCTGCAGGCCGATCATCACGAACTGACCGTTCTCAAAGCGCAGGCCCGGGTCGCGGGTGCACTTGAAGCTGAACAGGGTGTCATTCCAGTGATGAACACTGAGGACACGTTCGTGGTTCATGTTGCTCATGTACGGGGCTCCTAAATTCGCCTGCGCTGACTATGGGCGCGATTGCATAGCATTCTAATGGCGACGACAATATCTGTTAACTGAATTATTAAGATAAGGGTTATCGGTTATATCGATATGCGATTTACACTCAGACAACTTCAGGTGTTCGTTACCGTCGCCCAACAAGAGAGCGTGTCTCGCGCTGCCGGTTTGTTGGCCCTTTCACAATCAGCTGCCAGTACCTCGATCACCGAGCTGGAACGCCAAACCAGCTGCCAGCTGTTCGACCGTGCAGGCAAGCGTTTAAGCCTGAACGCCCTGGGCCGCCAACTCTTGCCCCAGGCTGTTGCCTTGCTGGATCAGGCCAAGGAAATCGAAGACCTGCTTAACGGCAAGTCAGGCTTTGGCTCATTGACCGTGGGCGCAACACTGACCATCGGCAACTACCTGGCAACCCTGCTGATCGGCAGCTTTATGCAGGCGCACCCTGAAAGTCAGGTCAAGCTGGTGGTTCAAAACACAGCCCATATCGTGCAACAAGTTGCCCACTACGAAATTGACCTGGGTCTGATCGAAGGCGATTGTGCGCACCCGGATATCGAGGTGCAGAGCTGGGTCGAGGATGAACTGGTAGTGTTCTGCGCCCCGCAGCACCCGCTGGCCGCTCGTGGCCACGCGACGCTGGAAGAGCTGACCCGTGAGGCGTGGATCCTGCGCGAACAAGGCTCAGGCACCCGCCTGACGTTTGATCAGGCCATGCGCCATCACCAAACAGCGCTCAATATCCGGCTGGAGCTGGAACACACCGAGGCGATCAAGCGCGCCGTGGAGTCAGGCCTGGGCATTGGCTGCATCTCACGCCTGGCGTTGCGCGACGCCTTTCGACGCGGCAGCCTGGTGGCTGTGGAAACACCCGATCTGGATCTGGCCCGGCAGTTTTTCTTTATCTGGCACAAAAAGAAGTACCAGACCTCCGCCATGCGCGAGTTTCTGGAACTGTGCCGCGCTTTCACCGCCGGGGTTCAGCGCAGCGACGAGATCGTACTGCCGACAATCGCTTAAAGCAGAATCAATGCCCACACCACGGCGATCATGGTCAGCACTACAAACTGGGCGGCGCTCCCCATGTCCTTGGCGTTTTTGGACAGCGGGTGCAGGTCCAGGGAGATGCGATCAACCACCGCCTCGATTGCCGAGTTCAGCAACTCGACAATCAGGGCCAACAGGCATACCGCGATCAGCAGCGCGCGCTCTACCCGGCTGACATTCAGAAAGAAGCTCAGCGGGATAAGAATCACGTTAAGCAGCACCAACTGCCGAAATGCCGCTTCGCCGGTAAAGGCTGCGCGCAAACCGTCCAGCGAATAACCGCCAGCATTCAAAATCCGTTTAAAACCGGTTTTACCTTTAAAAGGCGACATAGGTAGGCAACTGCGCAAAAAATGAGAAAGGGACGCTAATTCACGCTTTGTCAAAAAAGCGTGAAGCGCGGCTATTTAATGGCTGGAAATTGATTCAAGTTGCTGCAAGAGTAGCGCGGCCTGGGTGCGAGTGCGAACCCCCAGCTTGCGGAAAATTGCCGTGACGTGTGCCTTGATGGTCGCTTCGGAAACGCTCAACTCATAGGCGATCTGCTTGTTCAGCAAGCCTTCGCAGACCATGGTCAACACCCGGAACTGCTGGGGTGTGAGACTGGCGAGGCCTTCACTGGCCGCTTTGGCCTCGGCCGACACCTGAACATCTTCAAACGCCTGGGGCGGCCACGACACATCACCATCCAGCACAGCACGCACGGCCTTTTGAATATCTTCCAGTGAGCTGGATTTAGGAATGAACCCGCTGGCGCCAAACTCGCGCGAGCGCACCATAATGGAGGCCTCTTCCTGGGCCGATACCATGACAACCGGAATTTGCGGGTACTGACCACGCAGCAATACCAGCCCGGAGAAGCCGTAAGCACCCGGCATGTTCAAATCAAGCAGTACCAGATCCCAATCAGCCTTTATTGCCAGCTGTGTTTCAAGCTCGGCAATACTGGCGACCTCAACCAAGCGAACATCAGAACCCAGCCCAAGGCTCACAGCCTGGTGCAGGGCACTGCGAAACAGCGGATGGTCGTCGGCAATCAGGATTTCGTATGTGGCCATTTTTTAAATGATCCTGTTTTTCAGGCGAGCCCTGATCAATTCCAGCACTCGCTAAGGCAACTCGAGCAACAGTTCAAAGACTGCGCGTCAAAGGGCGCGATTTACGCTAAACGTCGGCAAATATAAGCGTTTTGGCAGCAGCTGCAGCCGAATCGGCGCCAAGCATGCCCAGCGAAACAGGGGTGGTCAAGTTGAAAACCTGACGCCCGGGTCCAACCAGAAGCTATCACAGCGCCATCATCCAAAGTTAACAGTGGCGCTCACTTACATCCGCTCGAAAATTGTATCGCTACTTCTTTAGTCTATTGAGCCCGATTCCGGGGAAGGTCTTTTACAAAAACGCCCAGTTCCTGGTGCGCCACACTGAGTTCATTCATCGGCAATTGATTCTTGGCGTCCAGGTAATGTTGGCTGAACACATCGAAATACGCATCCAGCGCACTTGAGGCCTGGGTATCGCCCGCAAGCTCAAGGCACAGGCTGGCCACTTCGGCGGTACACAAATGTTCACTGCGCGTGGAGCGGCGCAAGCGGTAACGCGAGAGCCTCTCCGGCAGCAGGCTCAAAATCGGCAAGGTATCGAAGTACGGGCTTTTGCGAAAAATCTTGCGTGCTTCCGTCCAGGTTGCGTCGAGCAGAATAAAGAGCGGCCGCTTGCTGTTGTCCAGGTCCACGGTGTGCGTTACCCGTTCAGGGGCGACGTACTCACCGGGAAAGACCAGATACGGCTGCCACTGCGGATCGGACAGCAAGGCGAGCAAGCCATCATCGGTTTCGGTTCGT
Source organism: Pseudomonas sp. (assembly GCA_044377555.1). Lineage (GTDB taxonomy): Bacteria > Pseudomonadota > Gammaproteobacteria > Pseudomonadales > Pseudomonadaceae > Aquipseudomonas. The sequence continues at coordinate 6,252 of JBILYW010000010.1, read as the reverse complement.
GACCAGATAAAGGCAAAGTTGTCGCTCACCACATCAGCGATCAGCCACCCCGTATTACTGGGCTTGAACACTTCCTTTTTAGTCATGACCAGGCACACACCCGAACGCGCGCTGACCTGAGGCCGCCAGTTGCACAGGCAGTGGCTTTCGATCACGCGACAGGTATGGCAACGCGGAGCACGTGAGCCACGCGCCAAGTAGGGCTTGGTGCTCTCCTCTTCACGCTCGTCTCGTAAACGGGCTACAGCATTCGGGGAAAAGGTCGTCAGGGTCATGGATTTTTACTTAATGGCGCCGAGCGTCCATTCGCCAGGGTTGGCGCAAGAACGGATTCACAAAAGATAGGCGTGAAGTTTAACAGAGGCGAAGTACCGGGGCGCGAATCCATGACCTTTGGCATTTCCTGACAGGTCATGCTGACCTATACTCCCGCGCCACTGAACGCACAGGTATGTGGCCGGTCTAAGCCTGCGTCACTGAAATCAGGAGAGTTTCATGCTGCGCCATATCATTCCCACCGTCGCACTTATGCTCGCGCTACCTTTGGGCGCACAAGCCGCCTCTCTGAAAGACTTCGAGCTGAACAAAACGCTGCTCAAGGTTGCCGAGAAAAGCAACGAGGGGAAACCGCGAGCAATCAATGCCGACCTGCTGGACAAGGGCTTTACTGTCGACGGCACTGTTCTGATCAACAATCTGGAGGCCAGCCCGACTTTGGCGGCCCAGATACGCTCCAACCCTGAAGAGACTGTCCCGCAACTGGGTCGCAGTGTGTGCAGCAACGCCGGTTTCCGCACCCTGATGGCTCAGGGCGCTACGCTTCGCTACAGCTTCAAGGAATACAAGACCAACAGCCAGGTCCTGACCCAGGATTTCCGCGCCGAAAACTGCCAGCGCAAGAAGTAACCCCCCTGACACGCCGTACCCGGTACGGCGTGCGCCCCTCCCCTGCTTCCCTTCGTTCAGGCTTCTGGCCAAACTTCATGTATCTCAGGCAATTAGCTATTGCCAGCCAAGACATCCCGGGACCATCATCGAAGCATCATGGTGACACTCTGTGTCTCTGCGCCGCCTCACGCTACGGCGCCTTCAAGGATGTTGTGCAGAAGGAGAAGTACATGCCAGACCAATCCAATGACACCCTGACGCTGCATTTCCAGGAACAGGGACTGGATCTTGCTCATGAAGTCGACGAACAACTGCAACGCGTTGCGCCCGACAGCCCTAACCGGGCGCTTTACCGAGAGATGTTACTAACCGTGTTGCGCATGGCCCACGACGACTTCGATCGCTGGAACACCAAAATCACCCTGCAAGCCATCCGCGAACTCGAAAAAACCTTTCGCACCCTGGAGCAGTTCAAGGGTCGACGCAAAGTCACGGTCTTCGGCTCCGCAAGAACGCCGATCGAACACCCCCTGTATGCACTGGCCCGAGAAATGGGTGCCGTGCTGGCCAAATCAGACATGATGGTCATCACCGGCGGCGGCGCCGGCATCATGGCCGCAGCCCATGAGGGTGCAGGTCTGGCCCATAGCCTGGGGTTCAACATCACCTTGCCGTTTGAACAACGGGCCAACCCCACCATCAACGGCACCGCCAATGTGCTGGCATTCCACTTTTTCTTTACGCGCAAACTGTTTTTCACCAAGGAAGCGGACGCTCTGGTGATGTGCCCGGGAGGCTTCGGCACGCTGGACGAAGTGCTGGAGGTGCTGACGCTGATGCAGACTGGCAAAACCCCGTTGGTACCTGTGGTTTTGCTAGATGTACCCGGTGGGAAATTTTGGCAGGGCGCGCTGGATTTCATTCACGACCAACTGGAAGCCAACCAGTACATCCTGCCCAACGATTTGAAGTTGATGCGCCTGGTTCATAGCGCCGAAGAAGCCCTTGCTGAAATCAACCAGTTCTATAGCAACTTCCATTCAAGCCGCTGGCTGAATAAAACCTTTGTGATCCGCATGAAGCGGCCGGTCAGCGTGCAGGCGCTTAAGGAGATACAGCACAAATTTGCCGATATTTGCCTGAGTGACGGGTTCCATCAACAGGAGTACTGCCACTTTGAGCATGACGACCCCAAACTCAACCATCTGACCTGCCTGGGCTTTGCATTCAGCGGTCGCAATCAAGGGCGGCTGCGTGAACTGGTCGACTTTATAAACCAGCCACAGAACTGGGCAGCAGCCGACAATGTGGCGGCACCAGCAAAGCGTGTACCGGTGGCAGACTGAAGGCTCAGCCATGTAACCGCTGACGAATAGAACGAGACTGCGATCGGTTGCGCAGCGACCGCAAATCCTGAGCTTTGGGTTTGCTGCGCCTGGTTTTACGACGGCTTCGCCGACGGACGCAGCCTCGTTTCTGCGACAGCGGCTACAAGTACAAAATCAGATTCGGTTTTCAGTCGTCAAACTCTCGGCCGCTCAGCAAGCGGCCGATCATTTCAAGCGGGTACCCCCGGTAGCTCAGAAAGCGCCCTTGGCGAGCACGTTCCTTGGCATCTGCAGGTAATTGACCGGCAAACTTGCGGCGCCAGGTGTCTGCCAACTGCTCTTGCCAGTTGAAGCCACACTCGCGCAACGCCTCTTCAATATCCCCACGCGCCAAGCCGCGCTGACCAAGCTCTTCACGAATACGCAAAGGGCCATAACCAGAACGGGCACGGTAGTTGATAAAGCTTTCGAGGTAGCGCGACTCCGACAACAATCCCTCTTCCGTTAAACGGTCAAGGGCTGCGTCGATCATGTCAGGGCAAGCTCCGCGCTGACGCAACTTGCGCGTCAGCTCGACTCGACCGTGCTCACGTCGCGCGAGCAGGTCCATTGCAGTTCGTCGCACCGCGACGGGGGTATCCAGGACGGCAATCATGGTAGCTATCAGTTATTGCCGTCAGTTGCGCTTTCCATTTCTTCGGCTTCAGCCAGTGCAGCAGCTTCTTTCGCGGCCTTGCTCAGTTTTGGCATGACTTTGATTTCTGCCAGTTCAGCGTCAGTCTTTGGCCCCAGCAGCTTCTCGCGCAGCTGCTTCTCTAGCGCGTCCTTGACCTCTGGGTTGTCGTCCAGGAACTTGGCGGAGTTGGCCTTGCCCTGACCGATCTTGCTACCGTTGTAGCTGTACCAGGCACCGGCTTTTTCAACGAAGCCATGCAATACGCCCAGATCGATCATCTCGCCATTCAGGTAGATACCCTTGCCGTACAGGATCTGGAATTCAGCCTGACGGAACGGTGGTGCCACCTTGTTCTTGACCACTTTGACGCGGGTTTCGCTGCCCACCACCACATCGCCTTCTTTCACGGCGCCGGTGCGGCGGATATCCAGACGCACCGAAGCGTAGAACTTCAGCGCGTTACCACCGGTGGTGGTTTCCGGGCTGCCGAACATCACACCGATTTTCATCCGGATCTGGTTGATGAAGATAACCAGGCAGTTGGCATTTTTGATGTTGCCGGTGATTTTACGCAGGGCTTGCGACATCAGACGGGCTTGCAGGCCAACGTGGGTATCACCCATGTCGCCTTCGATTTCAGCTTTTGGCGTAAGTGCAGCCACGGAGTCGATGATGATCACGTCAACTGCATTGGAACGCACCAGCATGTCGGTGATTTCCAGTGCCTGCTCGCCGGTGTCAGGCTGGGAAACCAGCAGGTCATCTACGTTTACACCCAGCTTGGCCGCGTATTCAGGGTCAAGGGCGTGTTCGGCATCGACGAAGGCACAGGTAGCACCAACTTTTTGTGCCTGGGCAATCACGGACAGGGTGAGTGTGGTTTTACCCGAAGACTCTGGACCGTAGATTTCAACAATACGGCCTTTTGGCAGACCGCCAATGCCCAGCGCGATGTCCAGACCCAGCGAACCGGTCGAAATCGCCGGCACTGCCTGACGCTCCTGGTCGCCCATCAGCATCACGGCACCCTTGCCGAATTGACGTTCGATCTGACCCAAGGCCGCAGCCAAGGCTTTCTTCTTGTTGTCGTCCATTAAAGTCCTCTCGTAATCAATAAGGCCTAGCGGCCGATAACTGTATAAGTAGCCAGTATTATTCCACAGGGTTAAACGATCGCCTACCCCTGATTTTTTATTTCTCGTACCGTTCGGCGTATTAAGCCTTCCAGGGCAGCAATCACCGTTTGCTGGCGCACCTCATCGCGGTCACCCGGGAAGTGTCTGCACTCGCTCGATACTTCATCGCCGGCACCCCATGCCAGCCAGACAGTGCCGACCGGCTTTTGCGGCGAACCGCCGCCCGGGCCGGCCACGCCACTCACTGCCACGGCAAATCGCGCCCCGCTTTGGGCTTGCGCACCGCGCACCATCGCCTCGACCACCTCGCGGCTAACCGCTCCAGCCTGCGTGAACAGCCGCTCGGGAACGCCCAGCTGCCTGGTTTTTTGCCGGTTGGAATAGGTCACAAAGCCTGCTTCAAACCAGGCAGAGCTGCCCGCAATACGCGTAATGGCTTCTGCAATACCGCCACCTGTGCAGGACTCTGCCGTTGTCACCTGGGCATTAAGAGCATGCAAATGCTGCCCAAGTTCAGCCGCGAGTTGAGATATAGGGTTCACGGTCCTCTCCTGATGGGACGGGTAAGCGCCATAACCTACACCAAAAAAGCCCGGCCTACGGATCGATCCGCGAGTCGGCGCCTGCGCCATCAACCCCGAGCTTTCTGGCAACCCAGCGCTGATAAAGACTGATGGCCGCATCCGCGCCGGCCAGCGCCGTCAGGCAACCCAGGGCGCCGGCCGCCAGCATGGACATCCCGGCCGAGTACAGCAGCATGAATGTTGAAACACCGCACACCATGCACGCCCCCGAACGCAACGCCAGCCGACGCACCAGCAACCACCCGCTCGCACCGTCCTTGTCCGCCCGCCACATTTCACCAAAAATGCCGCCTACCAAGGCCAGAAGGATGACCAGTAAAACCGGCATTTCCAGCAAAATTTGCGGTTCATTAATCATGTCATCACTCCTGAGTTCTTATTTGATAAGCGCCAATTTCTGGCCCGGCTGTAGCGCCACGTCCCTGCTCAAGCGCCATCGTTGACCGCCATGCAACAAAGACTATGCATGTATGGATATACAGTCAATGCACTGATGCATATATTTATTTGAGCCACCCTTTCAAGCCAGCAAAATGGCCAAAAACAGTGCGAATGATCTTTTTAATGGCGAAAAAAAAACCCACTGCTACGTGGGGTTTTCTCAAAAATGGCAGTTAGCGGGCGTACATGCCCCACCAAAAAACATGACCGAGGATCACGAGCTGCTCATCCTCCAGATCGTTGTAGGCGTAATCCTCATCCGGAAATTCATCCCGATTGAAGCTGCGCAAACGGATACCGGCCGCCAGCCTGTACAGCTGCTTGACCCGCAACTGGCCGTTGTGATTGAGCGCATACAAGTCGCCATCGATGACCTCGTCCAGGGTGCGCTTGCCGGCATTGACCCCCACCGTTGCCCCGTCCCGCAACACCGGCAGCATGCTGTCCCCACGCACCGTCACGCACTTGGCGTGATCAAACTCGACACCGTTGTGGCGCAGGCTGCGCTTGCCGAAACGCAGCTTGGCGCGATCGCTTTCCTCAATGGCAAAACGCCCGGAACCCGCAGCCAGCTCGACCTGGCGCAAGAACGGGATAGACACCTCATCGTCCGCCACCGGCGTATCGTCATCCCACAGGAAAATGTCGCGCAGCTCAGGGTGACGGTGCTCGGTTTCAGGCGCTACGGGCGCACGAACGTCATCCCGGCCGCGCAAGCGATCGGTACTGATGTTGAAATACTCGGCGATCCTGGAGATATGTCTGTCGGAAGGATCGACAATTTTGCCGCTCAGGATGCGCGAGAGGGTGGGCTGCGGCACCCCGGTGCTCCGGTGCAGCGCCATGGCGCTGATCTTGTGGCGCACAAGCAGCTCTTTGAGGACGGTTGAAACAGTTCGTTTGGGCATGGCGGGAATAGTGCTGGCCGTGTTTATCGATGGCAAATGCTATTTCTTCTATTTATAGCAACGCGTCAGCACAAGGGGCTGACATGTTAACCTTGCGTCCATTGCGAAAACCTCAGGCCGCGCGCCTGCCTTCTCCCCACTTATAAACGAATCCGCCCAAGTCCTGATGAGCAAAAATACCTCCGACCTGTCCTCACACACGCCGATGATGCAACAGTACTGGCGCCTGAAGAACCAGCACCCTGATCAGCTGATGTTCTATCGCATGGGCGATTTCTACGAGATCTTCTA